>JAZRNC010000044.1:0-4440 GCA_045647965.1 Eubacteriales bacterium
CAGCCTTCTTTACGAATACACCTGCATAGGGAGTTTCGGGGGTAAGATTGCCGGCACCGTCAACGAACTGTACGAAGGGGAGATCATATTTTCTGCCAACCTTTGCGTCGTCTTCACCGAATGCGGGAGCGATATGAACGATACCGGTACCGTCGCTCATGGTTACATAGTTGTCGCAGGTTACGAAGTGCGCCTTCTTCTTCTGTTTTGCCGCAGCTTCGCCTGCACATGCAAAGAGGGGCTCGTATTCCTTGTATTCGAGATCGGTGCCCTTGTATTCTTCGATGATTTCGTAAGCGGGAGCATCTTCGGTTTTCAGCTTGCCGAGAACGGTATCAAGGAGTGCTTCTGCCATATAATACGTCATTCCGTCAGCGGCAGAAACCTTGCAATACGTTTCGTCGGGGTTTACGCAGAGTGCGAGGTTGGAGGGCAGAGTCCACGGAGTGGTTGTCCACGCGAGGAAATACGCATCCTCACCCGTTACCTTGAAGCGAACAATGGCAGAGCGTTCTTTTACGGTTTTGTATCCCTGAGCGACTTCCTGAGCCGAGAGAGGAGTACCGCAGCGCGGGCAATAGGGAACGATTTTGAATCCCTTATAGAGAAGATTCTTGTTCCAGATTTCCTTGAGTGCCCACCATTCGGATTCGATGAAGTTGTTGTCGTAGGTGACGTAGGGGTGTTCCATATCCGCCCAGAAACCAACGGTACCGGAGAAGTCTTCCCACATACCCTTGTATTTCCAAACGGATTCCTTACACTGATTGATGAACGGTTCCAGACCGTACTGTTCGATCTGTTCTTTGCCGTCAAGTCCGAGTTTCTTTTCGACTTCGATTTCTACGGGAAGACCGTGGGTATCCCAGCCTGCTTTACGGGGAACGTCGCATCCCTTCATCCAGTGATAGCGCGGGATCATATCTTTGATAACACGGGTGAGTACGTGACCGATGTGGGGTTTACCGTTTGCGGTCGGAGGGCCGTCGTAGAAGGTATATCCGGGGCGTCCTTCGCTTTCGGTGAGCTGTTTTTTGAAAATATCATTTTCGTTCCAGAATTTCAGCGTTTCGCGTTCGCGTTCCACGAAATTGAGGTTGGTTTGAACCTTGTTATACATAATGCCTCCATAAATAAAGTATATGTCATTTTTATTTTTGCGGGAATAGAAATGAGAAATAAAAAATCCCGGTTTTGTCCGGGACAGAAAAATCTGATTGTTACCACTCGCACACAAGATACGTTCCCCTATAACGGTGGGATTCCGGCATTGACTGTCCGTCTGCAAAGAGGGGAGCGCCAATGCGGCTCGGGAGTGATTTTCGATCGTTTCGTCATACCGGATTTACACCAACCACCGGCTCTCTGTCAATCGGATGAACGTCTACTCGTTCCGTCACAGCCTTTACATAATTATAACATTATACTATAATTATATACTATCTGAAGCACGGTTGTCAAGAGGAAAAACAGATTTCGGAAGGGAAAAAGACTTTTGATTTTGGACAAAAAACTTGACAGGATTCCAAATGTGGTATATACTTTATTTAAAGAAAGATAATGGTGAAATTATGAAACATATAATTTTTGACTTGGACGGTACACTGTGGGACGCTACGTACGTTACGACGGAAGCGTGGAAACGTGTGCTGCTCAATCATCCGGAAACGTCGTTTCGCGGAACGATCGATCACGATACGGTATGCCGTTATATGGGTATGACGGGGGACGAAGTTGTAACGATGATCTTTGGCGATTCGGCGGACGGGATGACCTTGATGAACGAGTGCTACGACGTCGAAAATGAATTGCTTCGACAGTACGGCGGTATTCTTTACGACAACGTATGGGAAACGCTCATCGGTCTCAGAGACAGAGGATATCATCTTTATATTGTCAGCAACTGTCAGGACGGGTATATTGAATCATTTTTCGCGGCGCACGGTCTTGCGGATTTGTTTGACGATTACGAGTCGTTCGGCAGAACCGGACAGGAGAAGGCGGATAATATTCGCTTGCTGATGAAACGAAATCAGATAAAAGATGCCGTCTACGTCGGAGATACGTCCGGGGATGGGCGGGCAGCCGCAGAAGCCGGGATTGTGTTCCTTTATGCCAAATACGGCTTTGGTGAGAAATTCGGCCGTGGAAAATGCGACACATACGATGCGGCAATAACGAATTTTTCGGAACTCGTGTCGGTCATCAAACAGTTTTAAGGGAGTTTATTATGCAAAAATCAAATTTTCATACTCATTCCATATATTCGGATGGACATAACACGGTACGTGAGATGATCGAGGAGGCGATATCCCGCGGATTTACGGCACTTGGGATGTCGGACCACTCGTTCGTCAGTGATTCGGGGTACAGCATAGAAAGTACCGGAAAAGAAAACGAATACTTCGCTGAGGTTCGTGCGCTCAGCGAGGAATACAGCGAGCGGATCAAGGTGTATTGCGGAATCGAATACGATGCCATTTCCGATGAAAACAACTACGATCATTGTGATTACCGTCTGTGTTCTCTGCACGATCTCGTCGTGAACGGAAAGCGCGGTCCCATCGATTCATCCCGAGAGACGCATCTTATGATGATAAACGATTTGTACGGCGGTGACGCTCTCGCGATGTGCGTGGATTATTATGAAAAAATGGCAGAACATATTAAGAGTACAAAAGCGGATATCGTCGGGCATTTTGATTTGGTTACAAAATTTGGTATTGCGCCCGAAAGTCATCCCAATTATATCGAGGCGGCGATTTCGTCCATGCGTAAGATCGTACCGTACTGCGACGTTTTTGAACTGAATACGGGAGCGATCGCGAGAGGACTTCGTACCGTTCCGTATCCTGCACCGTTTCTTATGCGCGAGTTGAAGCAGCTCGGTGGGCGAGTAGTCATCACGTCCGACTGTCACTACCGCGAGAAGTTGACGGTGTGGTTTGATGATGCGGAAAAGTACCTCGAATCGTTCGGCTTCCGCTGTGATGAGAATGCGTCGGTGGGCGACGTTGTGCGCGGCGTGCAGGTTTGGGGATAAATATTATTTTTGGAGGGATTGAATATGACAAATTATCCTAAATTGATCAAATCAGGGACATATAAGACTTGTCACTGTCAGGGAATCGCGGTTGATAAGAAGAAAAAATTTATATACTTATCCTTCACGACGATGCTTATCAAGCTTGACTGGGAGGGGAATTTTATCGGCTCCGTTGATGGATTGTATGGTCACCTCGGATGTATATCCTTTTCGGAGGATGACGGATATGTCTATGGTTCTATCGAATACATAAATGACTCAATAGGAAAGATTGTACTCAAAAGTGTTGGGCGTGAGATGGAGCTTGCCGATAAATTTTACATTGCAATTTTTGATGTTGATAAAATTGACCGTCCAAATATGTTACCGGAGGAGGTTATGAAATGTGCATTTGTAAGTGATGCGACTGAGGATTATCTTGCGCAAACGACTCTCTCTGACGGCAGGATAGTCCAGCACCGTTTCGGTTGCGCCGGTATTGACGGATGTGCGATTGGCCCGGATATGGGGGCTTCTTGTGAAACCGACAAGAAATTTTTGTTCATTGCGTATGGTGTATATTTGGATACGTCGCGCGACGACAACGATTATCAAGTGCTTCTCAAGTATAATTTAGACGAATTGAAGAGTACAGCTAAGGTACTAAATCAAGGAGATATGCACACAAGCGGGCCTCAAAAACCTATTTCCCGCTATTATGTCTACACAGGAAACACGAATTTCGGGGTACAGAATCTTGAGTACGATCCGTATTCGAATAAATATTATATGGCGGTTTACCCCGGCAAAAAAGAAAACTTCCCGAATCCACCGATGTTTGCGATCGATGCATCCATACCGCCGAAAAACGAACGGCTTTGCGGCGTGTACCCCGAAACGTATGGGGATGTACTGACGCTTGATGACAACGGCGTGAACGGCTACGATATGAAGTACGGTTCTATGGGAATCGCCGCGCTCGGCGAGGGATATTTTATGGTGTCCCATCCCGGAAACGCGGACGGCGGACAGTTCACCGATGTGAAACTATATAAAATTACGAACGGTAAATTTGAAATGGTCGATGGATAATCAGGAGGATAAAACAATGAGTGTTGTATTTTATTCTACATTTCCCGGAACACGACCGATAAGGCTTTGCGAAAAAACGAGAGAGTTTGCGAGGGAATCGCTTGACGGCAAATACGGCAAGGAAACGATGGAAACAAGAGTCATACCGGCTGATGAGTTCGAAAATTTTGAGGAATTTACAACATATGAAAAGTATGATACGGCCATTCGGTTGATTACCGAGCGGGCCCCCATACGTTTGTGCAAAAACGAGCTTCTTTGCGGAAGCGCGACGGAAGTCGGATCGTAGCCATGTCGTTCTGTGAGCCAAGGAGTTGTCTGGG
>JAZRNC010000045.1:0-7829 GCA_045647965.1 Eubacteriales bacterium
GATGCTATTTTGCAAAGGAATATACACGATGAAGAAAATTGATCTGCACGGAATTACACATATTCAGCCATTAAGTGGAGAGGGCGATTCCTGGTACTGGGCGACCGATTATTTGAGCGGAGATCTGTATGAAGCCGAGGAGCTTTTTAGAGATGGTCATGAAGTGAAGACCAATCACCTTTACATGATCCATTATCCGGATGGGACGGTGTATGAGCCAATTCCGACAGAAAACAACTGCTATTTTGGTACACCGATCTTTTATGAAGATACCATTTATATTTTAAGTGTGGACTTTTCTGCACAGCAAATCCGCATTCACGCTTTCTCTCCGAATACAGAATCCGTAGCCGTGGCACAAATCCTCCCCTTATCCGAAGTGGAGGACTGCTATAATCTGCTGCTCCATAAAAGTCCCCTTATGCTGACACGACAAGCTGCGGACAATACGTTTCAGATCATCTGGCCCGAAAAAGTCGTGTTCTCGATTCATCCCCGCGAATCTTTTATGTACAGAGAAAATGATAAGCTGTACTTCTCCATGTGGCATGAGGATCCGGATTACAGAGAAGAAATTGTTGTTCGTTCTCTGCAGGATGGACAGATTATTGAAAAATACAGAGGTTCAATGAAAGAAATGCCAAATGGTGAGTGGTGGCATTTGAAATAGTCCCCAATTCGGATAAGTGTTTTTTATGGGGATTGCGTGAAAAATAAGAATTTGATGAGGAACACTATGAACAATAATAAAAAGAAAATAGAGCCGTGGCGAATTATAGTTTTTATAATTGCTGTAGCGTTCATTATATTTATGTGGGTGAAAAAAGACATCGCAGAGATATACGCCACTATGCCCGGGGAGCAGATCGTTCCGCTTATTGTTACCACTATTGCGGTTTCATTGTTAAAGGTTGCGGCAATCGCAGGAGGAATTTTGCTGATTAAGTGGATCGTTGGTAAAATAAAAAAGAAGTAAACAAATTTCAATTTATAGCTTGTACCACAAATCTAAATTAAGCGTTGAAACAAGCAGAAACGGAGGTGTCACATGAAATACTACACCAAAGAATGGTATGCTTTGATGCAAAAGCAGCATTATACAAGCGGACTAACGGTAATACCCGATAAAGAATATACCGACGCGGAAATCAAGGCCTTTTTTGAGCATGACCTGCAGGCTGAAATTGAAAACGACAGAAGCATCCATGACACCCCGCCATCCCTCGATTGGGCGGAAGAATTGCTTGCACCGGAACGATTCCGATCGGATATGTTTTTGCTCCAAACCGATGATGGAGAACTGTTCCATCCCGAAACATCGGAAATTGCGAGAGAATATTTAGAAAAAGATTTCCGTCGGCAAATGGAGCAGTTTGAGAGTCGAGCGCCTTTTGACCCTACGGAAACCGTTGATTGCTTCAATGAATGCTACCGTATGATGGTGCGCCACGGATGGAAAGGCTATCCTGCATGGGTCCGTGAATCGGTGGACAAGCGGCTGCTCGCTCTCCATCGGATTACAGAAAGTGCATACAATCTCCTTTTTGCGGAAGAACAAGACAATAAAAAGGCGTTCGATCGGATGACGGCAGAAGCGGCGGATGCGCTGATGGCACAGGATATTCCGGAAGAAATCCGTGATTTGTTCCGATTCCACGATGCCAATGTGCTCTCCATCAAAAAAATCGGCAGAGATGTTGAAATGTACCTCTGTGACGGCGGTTTTACGGATGGTGACATACCGTATTGCCGTGTGATTTTCCGTAATGTGAGCCGTTATGAGAGAGAAAAAGGGCTGATCATCCGTACAAATCGTGAGGATGGCGGCGAGGTCGCTTCCAATGTGGTATATCTTTATGACGAACTGTACCGCACCGAAAACGGTTATGAAGTACATATGCTTCTCACCGGCAGACGGGATCTGCGGTATCTGACTGTGGAATGCGAGACGATTGAGGTGGATCACATTTTGCTTAGATGATTGATAAACGGAGGCAGTATGAATAGATACAAAAAGAAGCTGATATACGGGGCATTTGCTGCCTATGCATTGCTGATGCTCTGGCTGTTGTTCGGTCAGCGGATGACGGTAGTTCTCAGCGGTATGTGGACGGAGAACTACTGGAATGATTTCACACAGAAAATCAACCTGATTCCAATGCACACGATTGTGGGGTTTTGGGAAAATCTGCAAGGCGGCGGACGTACCCACGCCATCATCAACCTCGTCGGAAATGTCATCATGCTTGTGCCGCTTGGTTTCTTTATCCCCTGCGTATTCCGAAAAGCGGGCACTTTCCGCCGCAGTATGTTGTATGCACTGATTACGATTGTTTGTATTGAAATCATCCAGCTTGTGACACTGCTCGGCAGTCTGGATATTGACGACTTGATTTTAAATATGCTCGGTGCGGCGATCGGATATTGGCTGTACAGACTGATTGCCGGATTTATGAAAGGATCATCCCATGAATGAAAAGATCATTAAAGATATAAAAAATGCGCTCACGGTTCTGATCGATTGGCTTCTCTCTGATGAAGGACAGATGTTGATCGAGGAAAGCGGGTATGTAAGAATCAAATCATAAGGCGACAAAATAGGAGAAGTATGGAAGGTATCTTTTATATTATGTTTTTTCTGGTGATGGGTATGTTTATCGTTACCATCATCAGAAACATTGGCGAATGGGTCAATAACAATAACTCGCCAAGACTATCGGTGGATGCAAAGATTGTTGGTAAGCGTATGAAAACGCACCATCATCACAGCAATGGTCATCATCACCATACCCACAGTTACTACATTACGTTTGAAGTGCAGAGTGGTGACCATATGGAGCTGAAAGTGCCGAGAATCGAGTATGGCTTGTTTGTCGAAGGGGACGAAGGGGTACTGTCCTTTCAAGGAACACGTTTTCTCGGATTTGAGAGATAAAAACTCGTGGAGCCGAATGGTTTCAACCGATTAAGTGCGCTCAATAATAAAATTGACGAAGAGTAATGGTAATTTACTTGACAAGATATAGATAAAAGAGTAGTGGGAGTTTGCTATAATGAAAAGACTAAAAAAGGAAATAACGGAATTTAAGCTGTTACTGCGTTCTATTCCGGTAATTGTTGTTACACTGTTTGTCGTGAGTGTTATCTGTATGAATCTGCTTGCAAACAAAACGCTTTTGCAGCTGGATTGGATAGCTCTTGACGGCGGTATTCTTATTTCTTGGTTATCGTTTATGTGTATGGATATCATCACGAAGCATTTCGGACCCAAAGCGTCCAACAGAATTTCAATTCTCGCGGCAGGTATCAATTTGCTGACTTGTCTGATATTTTTTGTGGCAAGCGTAATTCCATCAACAGCAGATGATTATACAGCATTTGATGGAATTTTCGGCGGAACATGGTTTATTCTTCTCGGAAGTACGGTAGCATTTCTTGCCTCTGCTGTCATTAACAATTCCCTCAACTGGATGATCGGACGAGGCTTCCGTAAGAATCCGGATAGCAAAATTGCGTATGCGACAAGAACATACATATCCACCTTTATCGGTCAGTTCTTAGATAACCTTATTTTCTCAGTGATTGTGTTTATGTTTTTTGCTCCGATCTACTGGGAAGGATTCCATTGGACACTGATTCAGTGCGTGATGTGTGCTTTGACCGGTGCTGTTGCAGAGCTTTTAATGGAAATTGTTTTTTCTCCGTTTGGCTATCGTATTACAGTGAAATGGAAGAAGGAAGAGGTCGGTAAGGAATATCTTGATTACATCGAAAGGGGTAAAGCATGAAAGTTTTGATTACAGGAACAACGCAGGGAATTGGAAAGGCGATTGCCGAGCAGTTTTTGAAGGAAGGCCATACCGTAATTGGGGTTGATAGGCAGGAGGGAAGTATCCGCGTACCTTCCTATACGCACTATAGGTGTGACGTACGAGACAAGGAAAACCTCCCCGAGATAAATGATGTTGAAATCCTCATCAATAATGCCGGAACACAGAACGAAGACGATATTGATATCAATTTGAAGGCCCTCATATATATTACCGAAAAATACGGTGTACAGCCGAATATCAAGTCGGTCTTGAATATCGGCTCTGCCAGTGCTCATACCGGCGCAGAATTTCCCGAATACTGTGCCAGCAAAGGTGGGATTCTTGCCTATACTAAAAATGTGGCGATGCGTATCGCACCGTACGGAGCTACGTGTAATAGTCTCGATCCGGGCGGTGTGCTGACCCCACTCAATGAATGTGTGATGAATGATCCCGAACTCTGGGCAGAGATTATGAACGAAACACCGCTGAAGAGATGGGCAACACCCGAAGAAATTGCAGAATGGGCATATTTTCTAACGATAACCAATCGGTTTTGCACTGGGCAGAATATTCTTGTTGATGGCGGAGAATCGATCAATTATAATTTCGTTTGGAAGGACTAACGGATGGCCTGTACGGACACGAGAGACCGAATTCCGGAGGAAATACGACGGTTAAAGTTGTTGTTCATGAAAATGGTAGGATATGAGAGTCTCGGTTTCCAAAAAGGCTTGACATGATCGTGAATTTTATCCTTCACGACCATCATGGTGGAGCAACGCTTAACGAGATCAGTGCATACGACAACACGCCCATCAAGGCGTTCGTAACCGTTTACTCAGTCAATATGATTTGATATCAACTGAAGATTACACATTGAAATAGGAGTATAACAACTATGCTTTTCGAAAAACAGATTATAAAAACATACAAAGGAATGATGCACACCCGCTGCGACGACAACGGAACTGCATTCTATTTTTCTCCGGCAGACTTTGAGGGACTTATTGCAGAGCCGATTTCTTTTAAGGCTTCGGCAGGACATAAGCTTCAAGGATATCTCTATCACTACGCTGACGTTATCCCCGGGCGTATTGTTGTGTTTGACCACGGCTTTGGTGGCGGACACCGTGCCTATATGAAGGAGATCGAAAAACTCTGCAAACACGGCTATCTTGTCTTCTCCTACGACCATACCGGTTGTATGGAGTCCGAAGGGGAGAGCCCCAATGGAATGGCGCAGTCTCTCTGTGATCTGAACGACTGTATCTGCTATATCAAGAAAAATGAACGCTTTAAAGCACTTGATATTTCGGTGATGGGACATAGCTGGGGCGGCTTTTCCACCCTCAATATTTCAGCCATCCATCCGGAGATCTCACACGTAGTTGTCCTTTCCGGTTTTGTTTCGGTAGAACTGCTTGTAAATGACTTTTTCGCTGGACTTCTGAAGGGATATCGCAAAGCGATCATGGAGCTTGAACGTCGTTCAAACCCTCGGTTTGTGCATTGCAATGCAATCGAATCCTTGAAAAATTCAAATGCCAAAACACTGCTTGTTTATTCGGATAATGACCAGATGGTTCGAAAGTCCCATTTTGATATGCTGAAGGACGGACTTGCCTCAAAAACAAATGTTACCTTTTTGCTTGTGCATAACAAGGGGCACAATCCGAATTACACCGAAGATGCTGTAAAACATCTCGATGAATACCTGACTGCTAAAAATAAGCTGACAAAGAAAAAGATGCTTGTAACCGATCAGCAGAAAAAAGACTTCCTCGCCCGATTGGATTGGAATAGGATGACTTCACAGGATGAACAGGTATGGGAAGCAATCTTTAAGTGTTTGGATTGAAATAGAAAATAAGCAGATTACTTCTTGAAGAAGGAAGCGGCTTTATCCGTCGCGTGGGGAGAGGGTGTTGGTGCCAACGCAGGTAGCGTATTTGTTGAAATCAAATTCATCGACCCCGAAGTGGATACGGATGATATGGCATACTGGCACATCTTGAGCGAGCAGGAAGCCGGTGTCGATATCGCAAGCGAAGAAGATGTTGTGGTTTTTCTTGATGGAAGCACACCCGTAAGTTCGCACTTACGCACCACTAATACGTTGATGCAATTCGAATAATAGAATTAGCCTCCGACAAGGATTTTTCCTTCGGAGGCTAACTTTATCTTGCCCACGTATTGAGCATTTCCATGTACTTTGCAATTTCTTGCAGTTTCGCAAATTGAGGGTGCGGTAAAGTCGATCGTTGGTTCAACATCCAAGCAATCATATTATCGGTTTTATTGATACCCATAGTCGTACCCCCTATTTCTTATCAAACAATGCTCTGCGCTCGGTGGAGTGCCGCATCACCGCTCTCATACCGTCGATATCATCAGTTTCAAGCATTGTTTTGAGGTTGTTAAATTTGTCGATAAACAGATTCATCTGATCGAGCAGAACATCCTTATTCGCCACAAACAGCTCGCTCCACATGAGATCGTTGATCCGTGCAATTCGGGTGAGGTCCCGGAAGGAGTCACCGGTGAACTTCTCCATATTTTCTTTGTCGTTGCAGGTCATCAGCGTAATGGCAATACAGTGCGTGAGCTGAGAGAGGAAGCCGATCATTTCGTCATGTTCTTCCGGGGAGAGGGTGGTAACATTGGCGAAACCGAGAAGTCTGCCAAGCTCCATGCAGGTTTCGATTGCCTCGGGCGTGTTCTTTTCGGTTGGTGTCACAATATAGTTTGCGCCGATAAACATTCTGTCCGTGCTGTTCTCCACGCCGGACACCTCACGACCTGCCATCGGGTGAGCCGCAACAAACTCAACATCCGGACGGAGCATATCCTGTATCTGATATACGATGCTACGCTTAACGCCCGTTACGTCGGTGATGAGTGCCCCACTTTTGAGAAGTCCTTGGTTTTTCTCGATCCATTCCACAAATATGTGAGGATACAGAGCAAAGATCACAAGGTCTGCTTCCCCAATGATTCTTTCATCAAGCTCGGTCGAACCTTCGTCTATGAGGTTTTCTCGGAGTGCATAGTCAATGGAGCTTTGCTCCAAGGTAATGGCACTGATATGAAAGCCAAACCGTTTTAACACCTTTGCGTAACTTCCACCGAGAAGTCCAAGACCGACGATCAATATTTTTTTACTTACATCAACGATCATGATAATTCCACCTCTGCTCCAAGTCGTTTGATATCTTCGAAAAAACCGGGATAACTTTTTCGGATGGCTTCAGCGCCATTGATGGCGCCTCCAATTTTTGAAAGAATCACCGACATAGCCATCACAATGCGGTGGTCGTTGTGTCCGTCAAGCATTTCTCCATTGTATCTGAGATCTTGCTTGGGGACGGTAATCATATTGTCACCAAAGCTTAAACCGCCGCCGAGCTTTCGGAGTTCTTCGTGCATAGCCGTTCCACGATCGCTCTCCTTGGCTTTGAGTCGATCTGTTCCCGTAAATGTCGCGCCATTTTTCAAGGCGGCAAGAGCAAACAACACGGGCCCGAGATCGGGGCAATCGGAGATATCAAGGGTGGGGGTGCCGCTCACAATTTGCTCAAAATAATCGGCATATACGCGGTCACCTTGCAAACTGTTCGGATTAAGATTTCCGATTTTGATATCGGATTCAATATGATTGAACGCATCAAGGAATGCGGCATTGGAATAGTCGCCTTCAATTCTGCCCGAAAAGCCGTGCATTTTTGAGGCTTGGATCTCAATTCTATATTCACCCGTAAACGCTACATCAGCACCGAAAGACATAAATGCCGAGATCGTCAAATCAATATACGACCTACTCTCAAACGGAGGCAGTATCTCAATATGCGCATCTTTTCCCAAATATATAAGCGCAAAGATCAGTCCTGTAATGAACTGACTACTGATATCCCCGCGGATTTGGTAACTTCCGCTTTCAAGATTTCCGCATACTGTAACGGAATTTTTGCCTTTGGTGAAAGTAAATCCTCTGTCACGGCACAGTTCCTCATAAAC
>JAZRNC010000046.1:0-6873 GCA_045647965.1 Eubacteriales bacterium
TGTTCAGCCTTCGCCTTTTCCATGCGTTCCTTCGCGATCTTCAGGGGGGAGATCACCGTACCGTCGTCGGGTACGATCGGGGCGAGGGAGACGTCCACGCCGATTTCGATCTCGGGTTTATATCCAATCACATCTTCGAGGCAGATTCCGATAAAATCCGTGAAGCGTTTTTCGATCACACTGCGCTTCATTTCGTTTTCAACAACGAAAACGGCGCGGTCCGCGTCGAGATGTCTCAGTTCCAATAATTTGAACCAAAGGTCAAAAGTAATGTTCTTGTTGCCATGGTCTTCATAGCATAGGCGCATTCGCTCTTTCAGCATTTCGCCGACCAGCGAAAGGTCAGCGCCGGAGTCAAATTCCATGTTTCCTCCCGTTGTTTTTTACATTATATTATTATATACACATTCTTTTACATTATATCATATTTCGGAAAAAAAGTCAAGAACTATGGGATTTTTCTGCTGCCGCGGGGGGATTTTTCTTTCCACTGCGCGTGGGGCGGAGGAAGTGAAGTTTTCGAAAACTTCAAGGAAATTTTTCTCCGCTAACGCGGGGTTTCTAAGAGGACTCACTCGAGCCCTCTTAGAAATCTCCCGAGCCAAAGAGGGTCCCCCTCTTTGGGATCTCCTCACACGTTCCGTGTGAAACGTTCCGTGCCTTAGGGCACTACTGAAGTTGAATGGTGGGGATATACCGCGAAGTAAAGTACAGTTTAGTAATTCCGTAGGAATAGGCTGCCGCGGGGAGGGGGGATGTTGTCCAACGGACGGTTTTTTAGTGTACGATTTCGTTTTTAGCTATAATTTTTCCACAGACGTGAACGATTTCGTTCTAACGATTTTGTTTTCCTTATGTCTACCAGCGACAGCGATGGTTTGCACCAAAGCGGCCCCGCCGTCTACGAATGTCCTTCGGTGGAGTAGCGCACTTTTCGATCACTCCACTATCCAGCTTCAGCAGCACTCCTAAGAGTGCGGACCATAAGGAGTGTTTCCAAAGAGAACCTTGGTTCTCTTTGGTGCCAAGATTCACAAGAGGACGGCATGAGTCCTCTTGTGCGCCCTGCGCGTAGCAGCCTCTTACTTGAAGTTTTTCGAAAACTTCCCCCACGTCAGTGAAGAAAATTCAAAAAAACACAAAATTTTTACATTTGTCTATTGACAACTCACACCCAAATGTTATATAATAATTGTTGTCTATCTGCGCAGTCGGGGGGAGACTCCGAAGGCGCTGCCGAAAATAAAAATTTGAATGGTAAAAAAATAAAGGAGGTGTGATTATGCTCAGAACATATCAGCCCAAGAAAAGACAGAGAAGCAAAGTACACGGATTCAGAAAGAGAATGGCTACCGCAGACGGCAGAAAGGTTCTCAAGAGACGTCGCGATAAGGGTCGCGCAAGACTTACCCACTAATGAAGGAAAAGGTTTCATAGCCTCCGTTTAATTTCGCAGGATTTCGGGAACGAAGTCGGAAATATCGGAGGTTATACTTTTAATTTTTCATGAAATTTTACGCTATACGAGAAAATTATTTGTATCAGAAGGCATACCGCAGCGGGAAGAGAAAATTCGCACAGCATTTGTCCGTGTATGTTCTCCGCGATAAAAAAGCGGGCCTTCTGAAAAAACAACACCCACTGAAGATCACGATCAATCGGATCGGCATATCAGCCTCAAAGAAAGTCGGAGGCGCCGTGCAGAGAAATCGGGCGAAACGGGTGATACGGGAAGCCTACCGAAAGATAGACAAAGAATTCGGCGTTAAGACAGGCAATCTCATCGTTATCACACCAAGACCCACCTCGGCGGTTTGTAAAATGTGTGACGTGTATCGGGACCTCAAGTATTGCCTCTTGAGTCTTGATCTGTTGGAGAAACACGAAGATGATCCGAAAAATCCGTGACATCGTACGGGACGGTTTTTTGAGACTTCATACGGTGCTTAAAAAACTGTTCCTCTTCCCCGTTGAGATATACCGAAAATATCTCTCGGGACTGAAACCCACGCCAACGTGTAGGTTTCAACCGACGTGCTCAGCCTACGCGGTGGATGCCGTGATGGAATGGGGCATTGTCGTCGGCTTTATCCTCGCCCTCGTGCGCGTGATCCGTTGTAATCCTTTCTCGAAGGGCGGGTATGACCCCGTTCCAAAAAGAAAAGAAACCTTCGAGAAAATAAAAAACACCGCCCGTCGAATTTTTCGAGGAAAGTGAGTTTTTGCAAAGATAATAAAGATCGCAAAGATCAAAAAGATCTTTTTGATCGTAAATGATCGCAAAGATCAAAAAGATTGTAACAGATCTTTTTGATCGTAACAGATCGTAACAGATCGCGCAAAAATGAAGGCATCATATCACCCTCAAAATATAGGAGAGGTAAATGGAAAGTATTTTTGATATTCTGTATATCCCTATGGGATTCATTATGCGCTTTGCGTATAATCTGACAAACAACTATCTGATCTCGATCCTTCTCTTTACGCTCGTGATGGAAATTATCCTCACACCGTTTGCCGTAAAACAGCAGAAGAACCAGATCAAACAAGCTTCCCTCGCACCGAAAGTAGCGGCAATCCGCAAAAAATACGCCGGCCGTAATGACCAGGCAACCCAGCAGAAAATGCAGCAGGAAACCATGGAGCTCTATCAGAAGGAAAACTTCAATCCCGCAGGCGGTTGCGGTACCCTTCTTATCCAGTTCCCGATCATCATCTGCCTTTATAACGTCGTAACACGTCCTCTTCGTTACCTCTGCAACGTTCCGACCGCTGAGATCAATGCGATCATGGAAAAGCTCGGTACGTCAGCTGACAACGTAAGAATGGATCAGATCACCGTGATCAACTCCATCCGCGACCGTCTTGAAGAATTCTACGACGTTGCTCCCTCCCTGAAGGATGCGGTTATCCCCAACTTCACGGTTGGCCCGTTCGATCTTTCACAGATTCCCGAAATCAATTTTGCTCCCTTTAACTGGCTCATGCTCATCCCCGTTCTCACGTTTGCTGTGATGATCCTCAGCCAGTATATCACGCAGCACTATACCTATAAGTCTCCCGAAATGGAAGCACAGAACAATATGTCCATGAAGATCATGACTTGGACAATGCCCCTTCTCTCCGTTTATATCGAATTCCAGATGGCGGCTGCGATCGGCGTGTACTGGGTATTCCGTACCGTTATCTCCACCGTTCAGAGAATCATCATCTCGAAGATCTATCCTCTCCCGAAATTCACGGCAGAAGATTTTAAAGAAGCCGAACGTCAGGCGAATATGTCGAATAAACAGAGAAAAAGAGAAGAAAAGGGCGAGCGTAAATTCGTCCGCAGTCTCCACTATATCGACGACGAAGAATACCTCGCGCGCCATGCAGAGGATCTGAATCCCACGGTAAAAGCGGAAGATGTACCCGAAGCCGGAACCGTAACGAAGGCAGGAGAAGCGCCCGCACCCATCAAGAACGATGAAAAATCGTCCTATAAGAACAAAAAATAAGAAAAAGGATTATAAAGTAACCATATGAGCGAAACATATCTTATTACGGCGAAAACCGTCGAGGAAGCGATCGCCATCGCCAACCGCGAATACGCCGATGAAACGCACGAGGTTTCCTACGAGATCCTCGAAATGCCGAAGAAGGGATTCCTCGGTATCGGTGCGAAGGATGCGAAGATCAAGATCACAGTAACCGAGAGTAAATCGGCGGACATCGGATCCCTCGTTGCTGATATCCGCGGTATGAAGATCCTCACTGACCGCGGCTTCGACGAAAAGCGTCATCAGAAGCCCGAAAACGGTGAGAAAAAGCAGAAAAACTCCTCCGAAAAACCGCAGAATCCGAATAACAACCAGAAAAAGCAGTCCGACGACAAGAATCCGAGAGACAATCAGAAGAAAAAAGAAGACAGAAAGCCCGCGGACAAGCAGCCCTCTGATAAGTCATCTTCTCAAAAGATGCCAGAGAAGCCCGCGGAAAACAAAAAGGTTGAAAAAACCGAAAATAAGCCCTTTGAAAAAGCTGCGGAAAAACCCAAAGAAAAAATCCAAGAAAAGGTTGCGGATAAGTCCGAAGAAAAGACAGAAGAAAAGAGCGAATTCCGTTCCAGCCTCCGCAATCAGGCAAAGCCGAACCGCCACAAGCAGCAGAAGCACACACCGAGCGCGGAAAATGAGATCAACCCCACGGGTGTGACCGTATCCGCTCCCATCGGCGTGTCGAGCTTCCAGACAAAGAGCGAGGAAACGGGCGAAATGAAATTCTCCGCCAGCCGTATGAGCAACGACGTGAGAAAGAAGAAAAACGCTCCGAAAATTCCCGCGGAAGCTGCAACGGATTCGAAAGAATCCGTAACTGCTCCCGCATTCGAAGTCAAGGAAGAGATGGATATCTCCGAAGCCGTTGACGCCGCAATCAGCACAATGGTCAGCGAGCTCCCGCCCCTTCCCGAAGAAAAGACCAAAAAGGAATGTGTCACACAGACCGAAATGGACTACGCGCTCGAGTTTGCAAACACACTGCTTGCAAATATGCAGCTTGAAGCAAAAGCGGTCAGCGTAGAATGCCCCGAGGGAGAAGAAGTGATCTCGACTGAAGAAGCGAACGTGTACCCGATGATCAACATCGTGGGCGACGATACGGGCATTCTGATCGGTCACCACGGCGAAACCCTCGACGCGATCCAGTACCTCGTAAACCTCTCCTCGATGCGCAGATCCAAGCAGTCCGACGGAGACTACATCCGCATCGTGGTGGATATTGAAAACTACCGCAGCAAGCGTGAGGAGACTCTCCGCGCACTCGCAAGAAGAATGGCGGCACGGGCAGTGAAGTATAAGAAGAACGTCTTCCTCGAACCCATGAACGCGTACGAAAGACGTATCATCCACAGCGAACTGCAGAACGTGGAAAACGTATCCACACACTCCGTAGGCTCCGACCGCGACCGTAAGATCATCATCACTTACGAAGGCGCGGACAAGCAGCCCGATCGCAGACGCCGCATGCATAACGGGGAATCCTCTCAGAAGAAGAACCCGCAGAAGAATCCCGCAGATAAGAATTCGGAAAAGAATCCGTCTGAGGAAAACGGCGGCGAAAACGCAAAGAAGAGACATTCTCGCGGCAGAAAGAAAATCCAGAAAATGCCCATAGAAAAGCTTCCGGAATTCCTCGCAGGAGGGGACAGCGAACCTGCTGAACGCCCGGAAATCGAAGACTAATCGACAAATTAGGTCGAACCTACAAAAAACAGATCGGGGGACGGTTTCAAGCGGAGACTGTCCCCCGTTATCTAACCCGGTATAAGGAGAATCAAAATGAACGATCTCACAAAAACGATTGCGGCGATATCGACGGCGCGCGGAAAAGGCGGCATCGCGGTGATCCGTATCTCCGGCACGGACGCCCGTCGTGTGGCGGAAACAATGTGCCGTGTCAAATTCACGAAAAAATATGGGGAAAATCTGACGGATCACCCCGCACGAATGGCGGTGTACGTGGATATTCTCGACGCGGACGACGAAGTCTGCGACGTTGGTATGGCGACGTGCTTTGTCGCTCCCCATTCGTTCACGGGGGAAGATATGGTGGAGATCTCGTGCCACGGAGGACCGGCGGTGACGGAGGCGGTGTACCTTTCTGCACTCGCTCACGGGGCATCGTCGGCGGGGCCGGGGGAATTCACCAGACGAGGGTTCATCAACGGAAAAATGTCCCTCACGGAGGCAGAAGCCGTCGGACTCCTCATTGATGCGGACACGAACGAGAGAAGAAAACTCTCCTCGGGCGCACTCCGCGGCAACGTCAGCCATAAGATCGACGATATCTATAACGGACTCCTTGACGTGATGACGGCACTGTATGCGGCAATCGACTACCCCGAGGAGGGCGTCGAGGAAACACAGGAGGAACATATCACATCCGTTTTGTGCGACGCGGAGAAAAAAGTGAGCGCACTGCTTGGTACGTACAACGTGGGCAGAGCGATCTCCGACGGCGTGCGCTGCACGATCTGCGGTAAGCCGAACGCGGGAAAAAGCTCGCTGTTCAATTTGATCACGGGGGAAAAATCCGCCATTGTCACGTCGATTGAAGGAACGACGCGCGACGTTCTCCGCGAGACAGTTTCCTTTGGTGGTGTCACGCTGAGACTGTCCGACACGGCGGGAATTCGCGACGCTTCTGACGAAGTGGAAAAAATTGGAATTGAACGGGCGTATGGAGAGATCGAAAATGCGGAGCTCATCCTGGAAGTGTACGATACTTCGCGTGAATTTTCCGCCGAAGACCGCGAAATGATGGAAAAATGCCGTGCGGCATCGGGAAGACGGATCGCGGTACTGAACAAAGCGGATCTGGCGGACAAATTCACCGACGAGGAGAAACGGGAGATCCGCGACTCCGTGGACGCGCTCGTTGTGATGAGTGCGGGGGATGAGGTGGAAAAATCCGACATTTCCGCACTGCACGATGCCGTTGCTGAGCTCTTCGGAAGCGACAAGATTGAGCTGACGAGAGATGCCGTGATCTGGGACGTGCGCCAACGTGAGATGCTCACTCACGCTGCCTCCGCCCTCCGCTCTGCCGTCATCGGAATGACCGAATCCCACCCCATCGACGCCATCTGCACCACCGTCGAGGAGGCTATGTCCGCCCTCGCTGAAACCGATGGCCGCGGCGTCGAAGACAACATCATCTCCGAAATCTTCAAGCGTTTCTGTGTGGGTAAGTAAGGACGGAGAAGAAAAAGCGAATAAAAAAGACGGGGGAAAACTTTTTGCAAAAAGTTTTCCCCCGAATCCCCCTTTCAAAAATCTTTAAATAAAAAAAGAAGAACCATTGGTAAGTCGATGGTTCTTCTTTTTTTCT
>JAZRNC010000047.1:0-3297 GCA_045647965.1 Eubacteriales bacterium
GCTGTTTTTTTGAGCGAGCATTTGGTGAAAAATTCCCCCATCCCCCTTGACAACGGTTTACTTTCGTGGTATACTTATCTTACAAACGAAAGTCAAAGATGGTCAAAGTCAGTTGATCGGCGTCTTTGTATAAAATCACAAAAACAGACGATACTACTTGTTATAGAGAACAAAACAGGAGGGTATGGACGAATGAATGCGGAAAAATTTACACAGAAATCCTTGGAATCGCTGCGAAGAGCACAGGCGCTTGCGCTTGAACGGAATAATATGCAGATCACGCCCGAGCATCTGCTGGCGGCACTTCTTGAACAGAACGGGGGACTTATTCCCTCACTTACGGAAAAAATGGGCGCGGATACCACGGCACTTCTTTCGGCGCTGTATGGCATCCTTTCGCAGATCCCCGGCGTGACGGGCAGCGGTCGGGAACCTGACAAGATCTACGTTTCTGCAGAGATGGACAAAGTGTTGTCGGCATCGGAAAAGCACGCGGCGCAGATGAAGGATGAATTCGTCTCCGTTGAGCATCTGATGCTCGGGATATTCGATCATCCGACGGAAAAGATCTCGAAGCTCTTCAAAGAATTCGGACTGCAAAAGAATACCTTTCTCACGGAACTCTCGAAGGTGAAGAACACGCGCGTGACGTCTGACAATCCGGAAGAGACGTACGATGCACTGAAAAAATACGGCACAGACCTTGTGGAACGGGCGAGAGCGCAGAAAATGGACCCCGTCATCGGGCGGGACACGGAGATTCGTTCGGTAATCCGGATTCTTTCGCGGAAAACGAAGAACAATCCCGTGCTGATCGGCGAACCCGGTGTCGGAAAAACCGCGATTGCGGAAGGACTCGCGCAGAGAATTCTTCGTGGTGACGTTCCCGAAGGACTGAAAAATAAAACGATCTTCTCGCTCGATATGGGGGCGCTGATCGCGGGTGCGAAATTCCGCGGGGAATTTGAAGAGAGATTGAAAGCGGTTCTTTCGGAGATCAAGCGAGCGGATGGGCGAATCCTTCTGTTCATCGACGAGCTACACACGATCGTCGGAATGGGAAAAACGGACGGTGCGATGGATGCGGGGAATCTGCTCAAACCGATGCTTGCGCGCGGGGAGCTCCACTGTATCGGTGCGACCACTCTTGATGAATACCGAAAATATATCGAGACCGACGCGGCACTGGAAAGACGCTTCCAACCCGTGATGGTGGATGAACCGACCGTAGAGGATACCGTTTCCATTCTCCGCGGGCTCAAGGACAGATATGAGATTTATCACGGCGTGACGATCCACGACCGCGCTCTCATTGCGGCGGCGACCTTGTCCCATCGCTATATCACCGATCGGTTTTTGCCCGATAAAGCGATCGACCTTGTGGACGAAGCGTGCGCCTCTCTCCGAACAGAAATGGATTCGATGCCGAGTGAGATGGATGACGTGAGACGGCGTATTATGCAGCTCGAAATCGAGGAAGTGGCGCTGAAAAAAGAGACGGACGGACTCTCGATGGATCGGCTGAAAAAATTGGAAATAGACCTCAGCGAGGCAAGGGAGCGATGGAACGAACTCAAATCCCGCTGGGATGTGGAAAAGGATGCCGTGGAAAACACGAAGCGGTTGAAGGCGGAAATCGACAAGGTTCAGGGAGAGATCGAAGAAGCGGGACGGAATCTCGAGTATGAGAAGGCATCACGACTTCGTTACTCCACCCTTCCCGAACTGCAGAAGAAGCTCGAGGAGGCGACGTCGGCGAGCGAAAAGAGGGCGAACGACCCAATGGTGCGCGACAAAGTGACCGAGGAAGAGATTGCGGAGATCGTGGCGCGCTGGACGGGAATCCCCGTGTCCAAGTTGATGGAGGGTGAGCGAGAGAAGATTTTGTCTCTCGATCGTATTCTCCACGAACGGGTGATCGGTCAGGATGAAGCGGTGCGGGTGGTTTGCGACGCTATCATTCGCTCCAGAGCCGGAATCGGGGATCCCGCGCGCCCGATCGGATCGTTTTTGTTCCTCGGCCCAACGGGTGTTGGAAAAACGGAGCTGGCACGGGCACTGGCAGAAGCGCTGTTCGACGACGAACACAATATGGTACGCATCGATATGTCGGAATATATGGAAAAATTCAGCGTGTCGAGATTGATCGGTGCGCCGCCCGGATACGTTGGATACGACGAGGGCGGACAGCTCACCGAGGCAGTACGGCGCAAACCGTATTCGGTCGTGCTATTTGACGAAGTGGAAAAAGCGCATCCCGAGGTGTTCAATATTCTTCTTCAGGTGCTGGACGACGGACGGATCACCGATTCGCAGGGCAGAACGGTGGATTTCAAAAACACGATTCTGATCCTCACGTCAAATCTCGGCTCACAAATTCTCCTTGATGGCATCGGGGAGGATGGTGAGATCACGGCGGATGCAAAAAACGAGGTGGAAAAAGTGCTGAAACGTACATTCCGACCGGAATTTTTGAACCGACTCGACGAAACCGTGTTCTATAAACCTCTCACAAAGGAAAATATCCGCGGCATTACGGAGCTTCTTGTGGCAAGACTCAGAGAAAGACTGCGGGAGAAATCGCTTGATCTTGTGATCACTGACGCCGCACGCGATATGATTATTGAAGAGAGCTACGATCCGATCTTTGGCGCCCGTCCGATGAAGCGGTATTTGCAGTCGAAGGTGGAAACGCTCATCGCGCGTGCCATTCTTTCGGGAGGACTTCGCGAGGGGGATACCGTCTGCATCGATGTGCGTGACGGCGGGCTTGCGGTCGTTTGAGTGTTTCGATACAAAAATCATTTTTTGATAAGGGCAGATCCTTCTCTCTGCATTCTTAGCGGAGAAATAGGCGGGCACAAAACTTCGGCAGAGAACTTGTTTTCTCTGCCGATTTGTGGTATAATGGAACTAACGAAAAGCCTCCCTTGTGTAAAGGGAGGTGGCAGCCGAAGGCTGACGGAGGGATTGTAAAATGAAGAAATCAAGCAAAAACAATCCCTCAGTCGCTAACGCGACAGGTCCCTTTACACAAGGGAGCCTTAGGATGCGTGCAACCGTAGAGGTGTGGGCTTTGCCCGATGCCTTTGTAATACAAAGGCGAAACTGGCGATAAAGGAGTGATATACCAATGTCAAAAATCTTATTATCATCATGCGATTTTAGAAACGGCGAATCAGCTAAATGTATATACGACAATTTGCCACATCCGGTTGGTCAATGCAAGGTATTGTACTTCCCAAACGAAAAAGCCACAGAAGAAGCAATAAAAAGCATAAAATTCTAAAGTCGGAT
>JAZRNC010000048.1:0-2360 GCA_045647965.1 Eubacteriales bacterium
CGATATGTCTCAGGAAAGAATCTCCAAGCCCAAGACCTTCGGAGGCTCCCTCAATAAGACCGGGAATATCCGCCATGACGAAACCGGATTCACCACCCGTTGATACGACGCCGAGATTCGGTTCAAGAGTTGTAAAGTGATAATCGGCGATTTTAGGTCTGGCAGAGGAAACTGCGGCGAGGAGAGAGGATTTTCCTGCGGAGGGAAGACCGGCGAGTCCTACGTCTGCAATCATTTTCAGTTCCAGAATGACTTCGCGTTCTTCACCGGGGAGTCCGGCTTTGGCAAAACGAGGAATCTGACGAGTGGGGGTGGCAAAATGTCGGTTACCCCAACCGCCGCGACCGCCCTTGCAGAGGATGAAATCATCGCCCGCAGACATATCGTGAATGATCTTTCCACTTTCCGCATCGCGAATCAGTGTACCGCGCGGGACGTAGACGATAATATCTTCACCGTTGTTTCCATGATATTTGGAGCCTGCGCCGTCGCCACCGTTCTGTGCGACGAATTTTCTTTTATAACGGAAGGCAAGAAGGGTATTGGCACCCTCGTCGATTTTAAAAATCACGTTACCGCCGTTACCGCCGTCTCCACCGTCAGGTCCGCCCTTGGCAACGTATTTTTCACGTCGGAACGACACGACACCGTTACCGCCGTTACCTGCTTTTGTATATATTTTGATTTTGTCGATGAACATTGAAGTTCTCCTTAGTTATAGCTGTTGATAAGTCTATCTTTGTTTTTTTCATAGAATTCGATGCACTTCTGTACGATAGCTTCCGCTTCTTCTCGTCCACCCAGTTCTTCGACGGCGGTCGTTTTCTTCTCAAGCTGTTTATACACGGAGAAGAAATGGCGCATTTCATCAAAAATGTGGGAGGGAATATCGTAAATCGAACGGTAGGTGTTGTAATACGGATCGGTAAACGGAATTGCGATGATCTTCTCGTCCTCGCGTCCGTTGTCAAGCATTTTTATGACACCGATCGGATAACATTTTACGATCGTCATCGGAATGATGGATTCCGAGCAAAGAACAAGCACGTCAAGCGGGTCATCGTCATCTGCATACGTTAGCGGAATAAATCCGTAGTTTGCGGGATAGTGGGTTGAAGTGTGCAAAATTCTATCGAGTTTTAAGAGTCCCGATTTTTTGTCAAGTTCATATTTGATTTTACTGCCCTTGCTGATTTCAATAACGGCAGAAAAACATTTTTGCGTGATTTCTTCTTTATCAATATCGTGCCAGATATTCATTCACATTTGCTCCTGTGAAGAGTTTTTTTAAAACATTTCTTTTGCAAGATCGGAGAGGATCTTTATGCCGCGAACGATATCTTCGTCGGAGGGCATAGAATAATTCAAACGGAAAGCGTTGGAGGGAGCCTCGGTATCGCAGTTAAATGCGGTACCCGGAACGACAGCGACCTTCTTTTCGAGCGCTTTCTTTACAAATGCGGAGGAGTCCGTACCTTCCGGAAGAGTGCACCAAATAAAGAGTCCACCCTCGGGTCTGGTGTATTTCACAGTAGACGGCATATTCTTGTCAAGTTCGGACAGCATCAGATGGCACTTGTCACCGTAGATTTTGCAGATTCTTTGGATATGTGCATCAAGATCACGTTCAGTCATATAACGGTGACAGAGCATCTGGAAGAAGAGGTTTGTGTGTACGTCTTCTACCTGCTTGGCAACAATCATTTTCGAGAGAATGGGAGTCGGACCGTAAGCGTAACCGATTCTCATGCCGGCGGACAGAATCTTTGAGAAGGAGGAGCAGTAGATAACGATACCTTCCGTATCCATTGACTTATACGTCGGAATATCTTCACCTTCAAAGCGGAGCTCTCCGTACGGATTATCTTCAAAAATGATGATGTTGTGTTTTTTTGCGATTTCGTATACTTTTTTGCGGTTTTCGAGTGTGGAAGTGATTCCCGCAGGATTGTGGAACGTGGGGATCAGATAAAGTATTCTCGCGTTCGGTGTTTCAGAGAGAGTTTTTTCAAGAATTTCGGTGTCAATACCGTCGTCAAGAAGGGGAACACCGACAGTCTTTGCACCGTTCGAACGGAAAGCGTTCAGTGCACCGATGAAGGAAGGATTTTCGCATACAACGACGTCACCCTCATTGCAGAGAGCCTTGCACGCGAGCTCAATTGCCTGCTGACCACCGGAGGTAATGAGAAGAGTATCGTTTTCGGAACCGATGCCGAACTTATCCATAAGGCGCGCTTCCAGGGCTTCGCGAAGCGGAACGTATCCCTCGGTAATGCCGTACTGCAGAGCGAAGGAAGCGTTGTTTTTGAAAATATCGGCAGAGAGTTCTGCAAGCTCTTCAGCGGGGAAAGAGAGGG
>JAZRNC010000049.1:0-2695 GCA_045647965.1 Eubacteriales bacterium
GGATCGGCTACGATCGGCTCGATTCCGTATTCTCTGAGCTCAGTAACGATGTCGTACACCTTGCTGTTGCGTGTATCGGGGCAATTCTCCTTGAACGTAAAGCCGAGAATGGCAACCTTTGCGTCTTTCACGGATTTTCCCGCTTTGATCAGATTCTTAACGCAGTTTTCCGCTACGTATTTTCCCATATCGTCGTTAATACGGCGTCCCGCCAGAATGACCTGGCTGTGATATCCCATCATCTCCGCCTTATACGTCAGATAATACGGATCCACGCCGATGCAGTGTCCGCCGACAAGACCGGGGTAGAACTTGAGGAAGTTCCACTTGGTTCCCGCTGCCGCCAGAACCGCCTTTGTATCAATGCCCATTTTGTTGAAGATAATGGACAGCTCGTTCATGAAGGCGATATTGATATCGCGCTGGGAGTTTTCTATAACCTTTGCGGCCTCTGCGACCTTGATGGACTCGGCGCGGTACACGCCCGCGTCAACTACAAGCTCATACACCCTCGCAACTGTATCGAGCGTCGACTCATCCATACCGGACACGATCTTCGTGATCGTTTCGAGGCGATGGACCTTGTCGCCGGGATTGATGCGCTCGGGAGAATATCCTACAAAGAAATCCACACCGCATTTGAGGCCGGATTCCTTTTCCATGATCGGCACGCACACCTCTTCCGTAACGCCCGGATATACCGTAGACTCAAACACAACGACGTCGCCCTTCGAAAGATGCCTGCCCGCAATGTGGGACGCGCCCTCAACGGGAGTAAGATCGGGGGTATGATCGCTGTTTACCGGAGTCGGAACAGCAACAATGATAAATCCCGCCTCATCGAGCTTATTTTCGTCGGAGGTGAATTCTATATTGCAATTTTTCAGTCCATCTGCGCCCACTTCATTCGTGGGATCTATTCCCTGCTTGTAAAGCTCGATCTTTGCTGAATTGATGTCGAATCCGATCACGTCCACCTTCTTCGAGAAGGCGACGGCGATGGGCATACCGACGTACCCCAGTCCGATCAGTGCAAGCTTTGTTTCTTTATTCACAAGTTTCTCATAAAGCCACATGAGCAATTTCCTCCGCAGTTTTCAAATTCATAATGTCGGCAATATCCGCGTTCACGCAGTTGACGTCGTATTTTTCCAAAGCGATTTTTCTGCCTTCCTCACCCATCCTTTTGCAAAGCGGGATATCGCTAATCAAAAACTCCATGGCAGACACAAGAGCTTCTGTGTTTTTCACGGGAACGATGAGTCCGTTCAACCCATCCGAAACGGTTTCGCGGCATCCGGGTGCATCGGTCGTGATGACCGCTCGTCCCGACGCCATAGCCTCGAGTACGGTTTTCGGCGTTCCCTCGTGATATGATGGGAGAACAAATACCGAGGCGCGATTCATAAACGGACGAACGTCCGTCTGCTCGCCGAAATACTCTACCGAGCTATCGTCAATATATGCCTGCAGCTCATCCGGTCCGATAGCCGACGGATTCGTATCAAAAGGCCCCACGAGCATGCAGCTCACCTCAGGATGATCCTTCCTTATGGCGCGGCAGGCGTCAAGATACTCCTGCACTCCCTTATCGCGAATAAGCCTTGAGATCATCAAGAACGCCGTAGTCTCAGGATATTCAGTAGGAATGAATTTTTCAGTATCAACTCCGGAGCCGTTGATGATACGGCATTTTTCACGGGGAACGATGTTTTCATCCACAAAGCAACCCATGTCATCGGTGTTCTGGAAGATCACAGCCTTGGCATATTTCAGAGCAACCCGATATTCCGCTTTCAAAATCTTCCTCAGAATCGCGTTCTTCATCCCGCTTCCGCGGAAGATCGAGCCGAGACCGGCGATCAGTGGGTATACCTCGCAAATTCCTCTGCTGTGCGCGGCGAGGCATCCGTAGATCACGGTCTTTGCTTGATAGCAGAAGATCTTGTCGGGCTTTTCTTCATCGATAATTTTCTTAATGCTTTTCAGCGTTTTCAGATCCTTCAGAGGATTCGTGCCGTTGCGTTCGGCGTAAAGCCGGCGGTAACGCACGCCCTCTCTTGCGAACCTCTCCGTCCACTCGGCTTCGGGCTCCTGCCCGACCGCAACAACCGAATATCCCATATCAAGGAATGATTTCATCATATCCACTCGGAACCAGAAAAGGGAGTGCGTATGACAGGAGAGTACCATAATTTTCTGTTTTTTCATTCTTCGCGTCTTCCCTTTCTGACTCTTTATCTATTGCTTTCGGAGGAGCTTGCGTTATTCTTTCCCCAAAAACCTATATATTTCTACATATTACATTATATCACCACGCTTGTTCTTTGTCAACAAAAACACTCACAAAAGCGCTTGACAGATAATTTCCTCGCATACGCTTCCAACCAAAAAAACTTTACAATTCGACTCTTATTTTGTAAAAAAATCTTGCTATAATAAAAGGCGTACACCGTTATTCACAAAGCCAAAAACAACCCATATTATTTTTTTGAAAAATCATCATGAACTACACTTCTAAAACAGACAAAATCTTCTCCCGCATATACGTCATCTTCGGCGCGTTCACGCTGATCTGCTTCGGATCGTATCTCCTGAAGCTGATCATCTCCCCGGAGGGCACATTTCCTCTCTTTGTAAGTGTTTCCGCCATGCTCGGGGTGACACTTCCCTACAAGTCGGATCGTAGCCATGT
>JAZRNC010000050.1:0-3269 GCA_045647965.1 Eubacteriales bacterium
CGGACGACGAAGGTAGAACATCCCGCGAGGGAGTTTTCGCCGGAGGTGATGCTGTAACGGGAGCCGCTACGGTCATTCTTGCTATGGGAGCCGGAAAAACTGCCGCTGCCGCTATGGACAATTATATTAAAAACAAAAACAAATAAAAATTTAGAAAAAATAAGTACCCCCGCTTTAGGAGTGTGTTCTAAAGGACAGACTTGTTTTGCGATAGAATTCATACAAAAGCAGTGTATTGCTACGATAGGAGTAACAGGATATGAGTAAAAAAAGCAAGGTTATTTTAATGTCAGATATACACTACCGCTGCGCCAATTATTTTGGCAGACTTCCGGAGGAGATCGCTGAGCTTCTTTGTGAGGATCTTGCGGCTGAATATAAAAAAGAGCCGTACGATGCACTTTTACTTCTCGGAGATTATTCACTTGATCATTGGTGCTGGCTTACGAAGGGCACTTACATTAACGAAGGGATCAGCAACTCAAAGCTTTTTGTTGAACACTATCTTGACAGAATCGCACCCGATGGTGTCAGCGTGCGAATGATCGCAGGAAATCACGAGCAGTATGGCGAGACGCTTTGGCGCGAATTGACAGGACACCAAAGAAGAGATCACATCGTTGTCGGAGATATTCTTTTCATATTGACCGACACCTTTGGTGCAGACCTTGATCCTACCGAGCATAGTGACGGTACATATTGTGGTGCAAACGTGACAGATATAATCGAGCTTATGGCGAGATATCCCGACAAAAAGGTTATTCTTTGCGCCCACTGGTTCGATATAAACACCGAAAGCCAAGAGTTTTGTGAGCTTCTTCGCAAAGAGGAGCGGATCATCTGCCTTTTCTGCGGCCATAACCACAGGTCTGGTATAGCAAATACAGGGGAGAAAAACGGAAACAAGCCTATTCTTTATACCGGACACTATTCATACTCAGGTGAGCCGAATAATATTCGTTGCCTTCCCGGCTACCGTGTGCTTGAAATTGACAAAGACGGGATTTTGTCCAAGTACGTCGTTCGTCCGCATACCTATAAGATAGACGATGTAAAATTCAGTAATGAATATACAGAACAGGATATACTTGAGTTGAAATTTTAACATTCGCATTTGTGTCTACAAATGCAGTGCTTGTCAAGAAAAAAGGACAGAGAATTCAAAATTTCTCTGTCCTTTTCCTATTGGTAGGAACGCCATTTATTATTATTTCAAAACTGTCCTTTAGAGTACGCAGCGTTATGTTGGGCTTATTTTTTGTGGTCAAAATCGGTGTTGCCTTCATGACGATTTTTTTTAAGTTCATAACTACTATATGGTATCTGTGCTATGTTTCGTACGATTTTGAAAAAAGTGATAATTATTGCAATTGATAACCTTAATGTTTTCATAAGTATGCATTTTATTTCTGATAGGTGATTATCCGGTATTGCAGAACGAATGTGATAAACAAAAAACGCACGGAATTTAAACCGTGCATTTTTATATATTAAATAAGAAAAGCTAGTGGAGGGGATTGAACCCTCGACCTGTTGATTACGAATCAACTGCTCTACCACTGAGCCACACTAGCATTCCGCTGAAATATCCAGCTTTATTATTATACCAATATTTCAGCGAAAAGTCAAGGTGATTACAAAATTTTTATTAAATAATTTTGAGTTTTTTTAGTTTTATTCGGCTTTTTTTCCGAGTTCCTTCCAGTTTTCCGTGTCATTCAGGAAAATCGCGTAAGAATAACCCTGCGCCTCAAGCTGTGAGAGCTGCTTGCCGACTTTTTTCTTTGCGAGAACGAGAGTTACATTATATTCGTCACGAATGGTTTTGGCGTACGTCAAGGCTTCCACAATCTTATCTTCGTCATACAGAAGAGCCGCTTTCCGTTTTGTCGCGGTCAGATCGTTCTTTGCCATGAGAACGGAATAGATTCTCTCAAATCCGATGGAGAACCCAACGGCAGGAACGGAGTCTCCGATAAAGCGTTCGATCAGACGGTCATATCTTCCACCACCTGCAATCGTTCCGCCAAATTCCGGACAATCAATTTCAAAAATCGTACCGGTATAGTATCCCTGACCTCTTACGAGAGTGATATCAAATTTAATGCCGTATTTCCCATCAGCGATGACTCGTGCTTTTTCGATGATATCGCTGAGTCCTTTGGCAGCCTCACCGCATCCGTACTGTTCAAGATTATCAAGAGCAAAGTTTTCGTCTGCAAGGATATCGAGAAGCTTGTTTACGATTTCGGGAGAATATTCTTTGGCGATCAGTTCTTCGCGCACACCGTCAAAACCGATTTTATCGAGCTTATCAATGCTGACGCATACGGTGTCGGCAGAATCGGTGGGGAATCCGGCAAATTCGATAAGACTTCTGAGAAGTACGCGGTCGTTGATACGAACGGTGAAATCTTCAATGCCAATTTTCAGAAGAGTTTCTGCGGTAACGGAAATAAGCTCCACTTCACAGTTTGCGCTCTGACTGCCGATAATGTCAATATCACATTGGATAAATTCGCGGGAACGACCTTTTTGCGGACGCTCAGCACGGTAAACGCGGTCTACCTGAATGCATTTGAACGGTTCAGGGAGTTTCGCGCGGTTGTTTGCGTAATATCTTACGAGGGGGAGGGTAAGGTCATAGCGAAGACCGAGGTCACAAAGATCCTTCATATTTCCCGCAGAGTATGCGTCCTCCGCTTTTTTTCCTCTTTTGAGGATGCGGTATATCAGTTTCAGGTTATCGCCGCCGTCGCTGTTATCGAGATTCTGAATGCTTTCTACGATCGGCGTTGTAATTTTGGTAAATCCGTTTGCTTTATAGTTGGCAACGATATTCTGCATCAAAGTATCGCGCAGTTCGGTTTCTGCGGGAAGAAAATCGTTCATACCTTCCGGAGGTGTTGTACGCATAGTAATCATGCTCCCTTATTTTTATGTAATAGAATTATTATATCACTTTTCCGCGGAAATGTCAAGAAATGTGTGCTAATATATCAAAATCTACGATGGTGAATCTTACAGCAAATCCAGAGCACGTGAGGATAGTTCTTCAAAAAAGGAAATGACGGATTTGTCGGTTACTACCTCACCGGATCGAATATATTCGACCGACCCGATTCCATCTGTTTTCGGTGTAAAGCCGTGTTCACGGAGTAAACGTATCATCTGATTTACCGTTCCGCGTGTACCGTCGATCAGATCCACATCACCGAGCAGGCGGCGGAAACTACTGGTAAAATACGTAAAATGCGTACATCCAAGAA
>JAZRNC010000051.1:0-6297 GCA_045647965.1 Eubacteriales bacterium
TGTTTGCCGGAGAACTGCTTGAATCCGGCCCGAAAGGCATTTACGGAGATATTATCGAAAAAGTCTGGTACAACGGTTTTATTTCCGGCGTCTCCCTGACCGGTGACCACTTCTTCTACACCAACCCGCTTGAAATCAATCTCGCAAAGCACGTCAGAGAAAGAGAAGGATATCCGAATCCCGAACGTGTTCGTGTCTTCAGCTGTTCTTGCTGCCCGCCGAACGTTGTACGTATGCTTGCTTCCATCGGCCGCTATATGTACACGCAGGATGGCGATACTCTCTATTGCAACCTCTTCGGTCACGCCGAGACAACATTTACAATCGGCGGTCGCGAGGCAAGACTCATTCAGGAAACGGACTACCCGACAAACGGTCACATCCGCTTCCTCTACCACGGTGAGCCGATGAAGCTGTGCGTAAGAATTCCTTCCTGGTGTACCGATTACGAAGGTGAAACTGAAAACGGATTTGCGGTATTCCATCTTACCGACGGGGAGAAAGTAACTGTAGATCTTCCGATGCCCGTGCAGTTCATCGAGGCACACCCCGCTGTCCGTGATTGTGCCGGAAGATACGCCGTTATGCGCGGTCCTCTTGTGTATTGCCTGGAAGGCGTGGACAACGGTCAGAACCTCAGTGATGTCACCCTCCTTGACAACGGCAGTGCAAAAATCGCTACGGAAGATTGGGTTCACTCCCCCGTTATCACGATAGATGCGGAACGCCGTTTACCGACCACGGAACTTTATCGCCAAAAGAACGCCGAAAGAATACCGTTTACCGCTAAGCTCATCCCGTATTTCAGCTTTGCAAACCGCGGCGCTTCCGATATGCTTGTATGGACTCAGGTAAAATAAGTCGTACCCATACAGAGAAAAATATTTCAAAACAGAATACCCAAAACGGAGTATGCAAAAATCTGCACACTCCGTTTTTTCTTTCCTACGTATATTTCATTTGTCAATTCAAAAATGCCATAACGAGCGTTCCCGTCACCATCATCAAAAGTCCAACAAGTGCCCTTTTCGATAGTTTTTCACCAAACACCAAATACGAAAACAGAACCGTGACAAGGATACTGAGTTTATCGATCGGCACGACCACGCTGACCTTTCCCATCTGAATGGCGTAGTAGTAACAAAGCCACGATGCCCCCGTTGCAATTCCGGAGAGGGCGATGAAACATAGTTCTTTTTTGTCAATTTCTTTCAGTCCTCGTTGTTTTCCGCGGGCAATGACGATTCCCCACGCCATCACGAGAACGACTCCCGTGCGAATTGCTGTTCCAAGGTTCGATTCCACGTTGGTAATACCAATCTTCGCGAGAATGGATGTCAGTGATGCAAAAACGGCGGCAAGTGCGGCATAGATCATCCACGCTTTCCCCGTAACAACAGCCTCATTGCTGCTTTTCTTCCTTTCAACCATCAAAAAGATTCCCACAGCAAGAACCGCCGTTGCAAGAAGCTTTACAATAAGATTATCCCACTCGCCAAAGCAAACGATCGCTAAAAGAACGGTCAATATCGTACTTGATTTATCAATCGGCACGACTTTATTGATATCTCCCGTCGACAGCGCCTTAAAATAGCAAATCCAAGACGCGCCCGTTGCCATTCCGGATAATATCAGAAAAACAAGGGTATTTGGGGTAATGTCAGCAATTGTCCTCTCAGAACCTACAACGAACACCATAATAATAGCAAACAGCAGCACAACGATCGTGCGAAGTGCCGTTGCGAGGTCAGAGTCCGTCTTTTTTATCCCACATTTGGCAAGAATCGACGTAAGTCCCGCAAAAATTGCCGAAAAAACGGCCATAATTATCCATCGCATGTAAATACCTCTATGTGAGTTATCGTTAGCCTTCTTTTTGAATCGGAGAATACTCTGCGAGAATATCAAGTATCTCATCCCGATAGATGTTCCCGTTCAGCATATCCACTTCCCCAGCCGGATCAACGGACACGCACGTCACGTCCCAAGGATTCTCAACGTACGGATTTTCTACGGTAACGGATGTAAAGTATTCCAAAAGGTATTTCGCGGCATTTCCAGCGGGAAATACGATATTACCCTCACCGATCGGGATGCCAAGTTCGCAAAACTCCTGCAAAATCTCTCTTGTTTGTCGATTGTACGTGTTTTCATCATCTCGGTGTACCAGCCACGCGGGATTTAAACGAATCGGAATCTCCGCTTTCTTCACTTCTGCGGCAAAGAGCTTTACGGCTTCCGTCGGAATCGTTTCCATGTGGAACGCATCTACGGACAAAAGCAAATCATTTACCCCGAATTTAGAAAGATTCGTCACCACATCCCGCATACGAGCAGTATCTTTCGTAAAATATCCGTTTGTGATCACTTGACGTCTCGGAATTTGTCTCTCGGACGCCGCTCTCATAATCGCGTACACCGTCTCTGGAAAAAGAAGTGGTTCTCCGCCAAACGCCATCACCGTTTGTATATCGTACTGCTTTGCTATTTTTAAAACAGCTGAAGCGGCGACGGAGGGATCGATGGATTCACCGCACGCGGCGTGATCTCCCTCCGAACAATGCCGACAAGAACCGGTACACGCGTACGTGACAACGAACTCTATCTTGTTTAAATTCTTCAAATAAACATTCATACTTCATCCTCATCAATTACTGCGAAAAGACGACGGTTCCATTTTATCTCAGCTACAGCGGGCGATCTATTACAGCATCGCGAGCTGTTTTTCAAACCACGCAACCACTGTCGGTGCGGTCTGTGGACAGGTTTGCGGGATTTTATACCAATGTGCCGCTCCCTCGACCTCATATCCGCCGATCTCAAATTCCTCGGGCGGTGCGAGATAACCGTTAACGGAATTGGAATATCCGCACACAAATACGGATTCTGAAAGATACCCTCTTTGAACGAACACATCTTCAATTCGTTGACCTACAAGGGTCAAAAGCTCAAATGGAACGAATGCAAACGCAAACGCGTTCCCAACCGTCAGCATCTGCATCGGAACCGTCAGATCAAACGATTTTCCGCTTTCCGCAATCTCAAGCATTTCGCGAGTCCATTCGAGTTCTCTGAGTGCGTAATGCTTGTCTCTTGAATACGGAAGGCTTAAATATTTCTCTTCACACTCGCGAATTCGAATGGTCAGCGCCTCGCGATCGTTTAGCTCGAGCATCGGAACGGTAAGCCACTCGTACCGAACGCACACGTCCGCTTCCGTGTTTCCAAGAATACTCTTTTCTGCACGAACGAATCTTTGCAGCGGCTCCGTCAGTTCTCTTCCATTCTCACGCAAAGAATCATCAAGATTTTCCGAATCGGCAATCGGGTTGATATCCGCACCGGCACCCTGAAAATAAAAATACGGGACGTCATCCGAGGAGAGATTATTGAGTTCCCACAGCCAATCGGCAGAAATTTCAAAACGGCGATTGATCGTTGCATGACACGCCGCACTCGCTAACACGGCACGCATTTCCCCGCTTTCATCCCAAAAAACTGCCGCTTTAATCTTACGGTTGATATACGGTCGTTCGCGGCGATTGAATATCCTTTCAAGTTCACCATCAAGTACGGCAAAACGGAAACTGCCCCCACTGAGTCTATCCATCGCACGAAGCGCAGCTCGGCCCATTTTCTCTCCGATATAAGCAAAATAATCGACGCATATTGGCATATCGGCAAGAATACCCGCCTGGGGTGCCGCGTGGGTATGGGTAAAGACAAGGGATATGTGTTCCCTGCCGATTCCGGTAACGGCAGTAATCTGATTCGTCACCAATTTGTAGAGTGTGGGATTTAATCCGATCAGGTCAACGGAAAAAACGAGACTTAAAACACCGTCTCCCTCCACCGCCATCACTTTCGCGTGAAGATCGTCGTGCACGCCCACCGCGGGAGACATTCGGAATCCATATCCATCCTGCACGATCATCGAAACATCCGGTGGGGTAATGATCTCGTCAGCAAAACCAAATCTAACTTTACTCATAGAACTCTCCTTTATACTCGGTAATCCTCATTCAGCATTTCTGAATTCTCGTGGGGATTTTCCATAAAATTGTTTGAATTTTCTCGTAAAATAACCGGCATCCGAAAAACCGACGGCGAACGATATTTCGGAAATCGAATTCCTCGTCGTCAAGAGAAGTGCACGTGCTTTCGTCAAACGGTATTCCGATACATAAGTAATCGCGCTTCTTCCCGTAATTTCACGAAAAATTCTGCAAAAATACGAAGGATTCATACAGCATTCTGACGCGAGGTTTGCAAGAGATATTTCTTCGGTATAGTGATCCGCTATGTACTGCAGTGCCGGCAGAACGGTATCAAGAGAACTGCGCTTTCTTTCGTTTTTTCTCGCATATCGAAAAAACCGTGATAACAGCCGCAAGAGATTGCCTTTGACTGCCAGTTCAAATCCCGCTCCTCCGCGATGGTACTCCTCGATCAGCTCGTCGATCACGCTCTGTGCAAACACTTTATCCCGATTTTCCGTGAGTACCGTCGGAAATCTTACGGTTTGTGAAATAAACGGCTGCAAATATTTCTGCAGAATGATATCATCGCGTCCGCCAAGCAGTTTTGTGTCAATCATCAGACAATGATACCTTGCCGATTCCCCGTTTGATTCAACAAAATGGGCTTCGCAGGGGTTTATGATGGCAACCTCTCCGGCACGGCAGATATGTCTCTCGAAACTGCTCACGCAGACAATGCTTCCTTCCAGAACATACAGTATTTCAAGCTGCTCATGCCACGAAACAAGGGACGTTTCTCTGGCATTTTCTTTTTTTCGGTCAACGACCTGACGATTTTCCAAAATATAAATCGGAAACGTTTCATCATTAAAACGAATCGCATCGTAATACCACTCGTCGCTGTGATAACCGATGAATTCCTCAGAAAAATTCCCACTCATACGTCGCCACCTCCATTCCCGAATTTCCTTTCTGTTTTTTTTATTATACTATGCCGCCCACGGTATGTCAAGAGAGCCCGGATATATTCTTCCATATCTTTTTTCACCGGGTAAACAAGCAACCGAAAAGTCAATTTTGTCCATATTTATGCCAAAAAAGTTATGGAATAACGCTGAAATTCACAGTATAATGATAATATAGTGAACAGGAGGACGGAATCGCCATGATACAAATCGGAATAGACGGAGGCGGAACAAAAACCTCTCTTAACGCCTACCGGGACGGAAAACTCATCGCCTCCGCGCGAAGCGGCCCGATGAATTACAATTTTATTGGCATTAACGATGCTACTTGTAACGTACTGTCGGGAATATCAGCGCTTGGAATACCAAGCGAACAAATATCGGCAGTCGGCATTGGAGACCCCTCCATTGACGACATCGTCACTGCTAATGAGGATTCATCCACTGCCAAATTTATAAAGCAAATTTCAGATGTCCTGCACGTTCCCGTATTTGTTCGAAGCGACGCGTATATGACCCTCTTTGCGCTGACGGGAGGAAAAAAAGAAGGGGTAATGATCTTATCCGGAACGGGAGCAATGGGAATTGCCGAAGACCTCCATGGTAACGTGTACGTGGCGGGCGGCTGGGGTCGATTGTTCGACGATGACGGCAGCGGATACTATATCGCTCTTGAAGCCATGAAAGCCGCTGTACGCGATTATGATGGAATTGCACCGAAAACTGCACTGACGGAAGCTCTGAAATCCCACTATCACGTCTCCGACCTTCGTCAGCTGATCCCGATTTTATATGACAATGAGAACCGCACAGAAATTGCTGATTTTTCCGAAATTGCGGCAAAATGCGCCGAAAACGGTGACGAGGTTGCCCGTAGAATTCTTCTGGATGCCGCGGGATATCTCGCTTCGTTTGCATCCGTTCTTCTTCAGCGCTCCGGTGCCGAAACCGTCGGTTATTACGGCAGCGTAATCTCAAAGAATGAAATCGTCCTTGAAGAATTCAAAAAAATCCTGCGCCAAAAATATAGTAGCGTTGACATTCTGCCGCCCCCCATTTCCGCCGAACAAGCAGCAGCGGAATACGCGGTATATATGCTTGAAAAATCCACAAATAACATACAACGATAAAGAAATAAAGGAGAAAACTATGCTTGCTATCCGCGGCGGAGAACCGCTGAAAAAAACGTCTTTTCCCTCTTGGCCAAGAGTGACACCTCTTGACCGCGCGATGCTGGAAGATGCTGTATCGAGTCTTGGAAAAACGAACAATCGCGTACTTTTTGAGGAGAAATTTGCCGCAGACTGCGGCGTCAAACACTGTTTTGCCGTAGCAAACGGAACAGCGTCTCT
>JAZRNC010000052.1:0-3230 GCA_045647965.1 Eubacteriales bacterium
GCAGCGTAAACGTAGGAACGACCGGAAAGCGGGTCACGGATTGCACCACCGATACAAGTTGCTGCACCGCCGAACGGTTCGATTTCTGTCGGATGGTTGTGCGTCTCATTCTTGAAGAGAAGGAGCCATTTTTCAGTCTTACCGTCAATGTTTACGTCCATTTTTACGGTACAAGCGTTGATTTCTTCGGATTCGTCGAGTTTATCAAGTTTACCATCTGCTTTGAGGGCACGGCAAGCGATGGTAGCGATGTCCATGAGGTTGATATTTTTCTGGTCGCGACCGAGCTTGTGACGGGTTTCAAGATAACGAGAGTATGCCTTTTCAAGAATGGGATCTTCAAAGGATACGTTGTCAATTGTCGTGAGGAAGGTGGTATGACGGCAATGGTCGGACCAATAGGTGTCGATCATTTTGATTTCGGTAAGAGTGGGGCATCTTCCTTCGGATTTGAAGTATTCACGGGTGAATTTCAAATCGTCCGCATCCATAGCAAGTCCGTACTCGGAAACGAAAGCAGGAAGATCCGCATCCGCCATATCGTTGAAGTTTTCAAGGATTTTGATATCAGCAGGAACTTCAAAAACGGATTCGAGGGTATCTTTTTCTTCAAGTCCGGCTTCTCTTGCTTCTACGGGGTTGATAACGTATTTTTTGATCTGCGAAATTTCAGCATCCGTCAGTTCTCCGGAGAGAATATAAACCTTAGCGGTACGAACCGTGGGGCGGATTCCCTGGGAAATAATCTGGATACACTGAGATGCAGAGTCTGCACGCTGGTCATACTGACCGGGGAGATATTCTACGGCGAACACAATGTCGTCGTCATTTTTGGAATAGTTATCGTAAATAACGTCAACCTGAGGTTCGGAAAAAACGGTGGTTTTTGCGTATTCAAAAAGCTCGGGTGTGATGTTTTCAACGTCGTAGCGGTTAAGAACACGAACCTCTTTGAGGGAAGTGATACCGAGGAAGGAAAGAAGATCGGATTTCAATCCGTCGGCTTCAACCGTAAGGCCCTGACGTTTTTCAACATAAAGTCTGTATACCATTTTTAACTCCTTGATTTATCTTATTGAGGGAAACATTTCAGGGCTTTCGCTCCGATATCCGTTCTCTTATATGCGTTTTCGAACGTAACGTCGGCTGACGCTTCATACGCTCGCTCAATAGCTTCTTTCAGTGTAGGTGCTGTTGCGGTAACACCGAGAACACGACCGCCTCCGGTTACGAGAGTGCCGTTGTTTCGTTTCGCACCGGCAATGTATATTTCAGCATTGTGCTTTGGATTTTCAGGCAGTGAGATTTCAAAACCCGTCTGGTATTTTTGCGGATAGCCGTTCGAAGCGAGAATGACGCAGCACGCGCTTTCGTCTTTCCATTTCACATCAAGCTTGTCAAGCTTACCATCACGGCATGCCATCATGATTTCGAGAAGATCGGAATCCAGAAGAGGGAGAACAACCTGAGTTTCCGGGTCGCCGAAGCGACAGTTGTACTCAATAACTTTTGGACCATCCTTCGTAATCATCAAACCAAAGTAGAGACATCCCTTGAAGGTTCTGCCTTCTGCGTTCATTGCTGCAATGGTGGGCAGGAAGATTTCCTTCATACATCTTTCAGCGATTTCAGATGTATAGTACGGGTTGGGAGCGATCGTTCCCATACCGCCGGTGTTCAGACCGGTATCGTTATCACCGATACGTTTGTGGTCCATGGAGGAAACCATAGGAATAACGACATTGCCGTCTGTGAAGGAAAGTACGGAAACCTCGGGACCTTCCAGGAATTCCTCGATAACGACGCGGTTACCGCTGTCCCCGAACATTTTGTCTTCCATGATCTCACGAAGACCAATGTCGGCTTCTTCGCGGGTGTTGCAAATGAGAACGCCTTTTCCAAGTGCAAGACCGTCGGCTTTTACGACGATGGGAGTTTTAGCAGTCTTCACATATTCTCTGGCAGCTTCCACGGTATCGAATACTTCGTATTCAGCCGTCGGAATGCCATATTTTTTCATAAGATTTTTAGAGAAAACCTTACTTCCTTCAATTTCAGCGGCAAGAGCGCGCGGACCGAAGCACGGAATACCTATATTTTCAAGCGCATCTACACATCCCAGAACAAGCGGATCGTCAGGAGCTACGACAGCAAATCCGATATCATTTGATTTTGCAAATTCTACGATAGCGGGGATATCTTTTGCACCGATATTCACGCATTCTGCTTCCACCATACCACCGTTACCGGGTAGAGCGTATATTTTTTCTACGGATTCGTTTTCGGCGAGTTTTTTAATAATAGCGTGCTCACGTCCACCGGATCCGATAACCATTATTTTCATAATAAGTTTCTCCCTTGTTGGATTAGTGTTTGATTAGTGGTGGAAGAGACGCATTCCCGTAAATGCCATAACCATATCATTTTTATCACATTCTGCGATAACGAGATCGTCACGAATGGATCCACCGGGTTCTGCGACATATTTTACACCGGAAGCAAACGCACGTTTGATGTTGTCAGCAAACGGGAAGAAAGCATCCGAAGCGAGAGCAACATCGTTGAATCCGTCGAGCCACGCACGCTTATCTTCTGCAGTAAGCGGTTCGGGCTGAGCGGAGAAGTAGTTCTGCCAGATTCCGTCTGCACAAACGTCTTCTTCATTTCCATTGATGTAACCGTCAATGACGTTGTCACGTTCGGGACGACCCATTGTGGGAAGGAAGGGAAGAGCGAGCGTCTTCGGATGCTGACGGAGAAGCCACGTATCTGCCTTTGTACCGGCAAGTCTCGTGCAGTGGATTCTTGACTGCTGACCGGCACCAACACCGATTGCCTGACCGTCGATGGCATAACATACGGAGTTGGACTGCGTGTACTTAAGCGTAATCAGAGCGACGATAAGGTCACGCTTGGCGGATTCAGGGAGATTTTTGTTAGCCGTTACGATGTTTTCAAGAAGATGATTTCCGATTTTGAATTCGTTTCTGCCCTGTTCAAATGTGATACCGTAAACATCCTTGGTTTCGATAGGAGCGGGAACGTAGTCAGGGTTGATTTCAACGATATTGTAAGCACCTTTGCGCTTGGACTTCAGGATTTCCAGTGCTTCTGGTTCATATCCGGGGGCGATGATACCGTCGGAAACTTCACGAGCAATCAGTTTTGCGGTTGTTACGTCACAAACGTCGGAAAGAGCCACCCAGTCACCGAAAGAGCAGAGTCTGTCC
>JAZRNC010000053.1:0-13666 GCA_045647965.1 Eubacteriales bacterium
GAGAATCGTTGCGCTGAGGTCGGTCATGAATTGTATCTGACGCTCGGTATTACCGGAGGGGAGGGGAAGGGTAAGACAGCCAACCTTGTGAGAACCACCGTTAAAACCGGGTCCACCTGTGAAGAGGCCGAAGCCGTATGCGACCTGGCAAACGTCCTTTTTTGTTCCACCGACGGCAACGATGGCACGGGCGCAGCAGTCCTCCCAAAGATTGACGTCGTTCTGAGTGTAGAATGCAACTACACGGCGTCCCGTTGTTCCCGAAGTGGATTGAATACGAACGCAATCCTCAAGAGGCTTTGCGAGAAGCCCATAAGGATACGCATCACGAAGGTCAGCTTTGGTGAGGAACGGAAGCTTGTAGAGATCATCAATGCTTTGAATATCATCAGGTTTAACACCTTTTTTGTCCATAAGATCACGGTAGTAGGGAATGTTTTCGTAAACGTGCTTGACTTGCTTTACGAGCTTTTCCGATTGAAGCTTTTTCATTTCTTCTCTCGGCATAGTTTCGATTTCTTTTTGGAAGTAGTTTTGCTCTATCATTTTGTTTCATCCTTTCTGTTTGTGAGCTTTTCGCTCGGTTTTGTTGATCGGAGTGAGAGGAGATAAACAAAAAGTCCTCTGCATTCCGAAAAGAACACAGAGGACGAGAAATTTTTAATCCCGTGGTACCACCTCAGTTCGTCGTCACCTCACGATGACGACCTTTTCAGGTACTAACATACCTTAGTTCTGTAACGGGAACACCCGTTGCATCCTACTACAGATCTCTCTGATTCAGCGCACTGCTAACAGAATGAATTCGAGAAGGACGTTCCTTTTGCCTCGCACCAACCGGCAACTCTCTCCAAGTTCTTTCCAACCTACTGGTTTCTGATCTTCGCATTTATGTTCGTATTATATCACTTTTATGCGGGTATGTCAAGCGTTTTTGGGAAAATATTCATTTCCAACGGATTTTTTGCATATTTCTGCTGTCGTTTACTCCTCATTGTAGCAAGTGAAGATTTCTTCAACGCGCTCTTTGTCTTTTTCTTTATTCTTTGTAAGTAAGCTTACTACGGGTACGATAATGAAAGAGATTGCCATTGCTGCAACTCCCATTTCCGGGGATTTCGAAGCCGCAACACTGAATCCTGATGTCAGCGAGATCACAAGCGTTGCACCACCAACCGTAATGAGTCCGGACAGAATACCTGCGTATGCACCGATTTTGGTGATCTTCACCGAGAAGAGTCCCCAAATGTACGGACCGATGAAGCATCCCGAAACGATACCCCAAGAGAAGGACATAAGGCTTACGATGATCGGAATGTTCTGTGTGGCAAAGATGAATGAACAAGCCACGAATACCAGGCAAAGAATTCTTGTCAGAAGCATCTGCTTCTTTGAGGAAAATTCCTTTTTGCTGACGGCAGGAATCAAGTCAACCGCTACGGCAGAAGCCGATGTCAAAACAACCGATTGTAACGTGGACATTGATGCGGAAAGCAACAATATCATAATGATAGCCAAAAGGATAATTCCAAGCGTTCCGGTTCCAAGCACTTCCATAAGCACGGTGGGGATAACCGAATCGATGCCACCCTCGGGAAGGGTACCGCCAAGGATAAGACGCGAGGTGCTTCCGATGAGGTATGCTCCGCAACCGATAACAACACAGAAGAGAGTGGAGATTATCGTACCGCGTTTGATAGCGGCGGTATCCTTAATCGCATAGAATTTGCCGATCATTTGAGGCAGACCCCAAGTACCGAAGCTTGTCAACAAAATATTGAAGCAAAGGAACTTAAAGGAAGAACCGCCGAATATATCGGTCAGTTGCGCACCGGTTATCGGATTGGGATCTCCGGGGATAGACTCAAAATTCTTCAGATTTTTAATAAGACCCGAAATACCGCCAACCGAATCGTGGGAAAGAACCGCCACGACGAGGCAAATGACACCTGCGAGCATAACCATACCTTGAACAAGATTGGTGTACGAGGTTGCAACGTATCCTCCGGCAACAAGGTATACTGCGGTAAGACAAGCAATAAGTAACATCCATACCCAAGTATCAACCGTCGGGAATACCGCACTGAACAATGAACCAAGTCCTTTGTACACGGCAGCAGAGTACGGAACGAGAAATACGAAAATAATGATTGCAGACAAAATTTTTATGCCCTTTGAATCATACCTTTTTTCAAAATAGTCGGGCATTGTTCGTGCATTCAATTTTTTTGTTATCTTTCTTGTTCTGTTAGAGAACAGCAACCAAGAAAGCAAACAGCCTAAAACAGCATTTCCAACACCGATCCAAATTGCACCAAGACCAATATTCCATCCGTGCTGTCCTGCATATCCGATGAAAACAACTGCGGAAAAATAGGTTGTTCCATATGCGAAGGCGGTAGACCATGCACCGATCTTTCTTCCGCCGATAAGAAAACCATCAAGTGTTTTTGATTTGCCGTAACTGATACAGCCAATCAACGTCATTGCCGCTGCGTAAACGATAAGAGCAATGATTGTGTAAAGTTGAGCGTTTTGCATTTTTAATACCTCCGGTGGTCTAACCTTAAGATCCCTTCTGAATATAATGCAAATTCAAAAAGAATTTTTCTGGAAAGACTTGTTTTTTGCGTGACTTTATTATATAATACTTTTCGACATTGGTCAAGCGAATGGTTTTGATGATTATCATCTAAAATTTCGATGGTGGAGGTAAGTATGGAACTCAGAAATCTCATCACTTTTATACACGTAGCCGAGCTTGGGAGCTTCACAAAAACGGCAGAACAGCTTGGATATTCACAGTCTACAATTTCTTTTCAGATAAAACAGCTGGAGGACGAGCTTGGTTGTCTCTTGTTCGAGAGAATCAATCATACCATAACACTCACCGAACGCGGACATGAGCTTGTTTCCTATGCGCATCAAGTTCGTGCGCTGACCGACGATTTTATGGAAAGCCTTACAAAAGAGGAAGAATGCAGCGGACACATTCATATCGTTACGCCCGATTCGGTATGCGAAGAAATGATCAATTCTCGTTACATAGATTTTCATAGTAGATATCCAAAAATATCTATTAAATTCACAACGGCGGATACTTCAGTAATGTTTGATATGCTCGACCACAATGAAGCCGATGCAATTATAACGCTGGATAGCCATTCGTATCGCAAGGACTATGTGATTGCGAAGGAAGAGCTTCTTTCTATGCATTTTGTGACAAGTTCTAAATCTAAATTTGCAAATATGAAAAACCTCAAAATGCAGGATATCGTGAACGAACCCTTTGTTCTGACCGAGTACGGACAAGGTTACCGCCGTGTCTTTGACAAGGAGCTTGCCAAAAAGTCTTTGGAGATAACACCCGTACTTGAAATCGGAAGAACCGATATTATTACCCACATCATTTCAAGAAGCGATATGATCTCCTATCTGCCTGATTTCGTTACGAAAGAATTGGTAGAAGCGGGAGAGCTCTGTTACCTTGACGTCTGCGATATGGAGATCGATATTTGGAAACAGCTCATCTACCACAAAAATAAGTGGATGTCAAAGAGTTTGAAAACCGTTATCGAATATATCAAATCCCATGAATTTTCAAACGAAAAGCAAAGCCTGTAACTTTTTACGGTTACAGGCTTTATTATATTGTTTATCCATTACTATATTGACAAACCGATAAGTTGATGCTATAATGATTTCTAAATTACATCGAGATATCCGAGGAGATCAAATATGAAATCAAAAATCAAAACAAACGGGATGTTCATACTTGGTGTTGCCATATGCTTTGCAGTGGCCGGTTTGTCAATTTTGGTGGAGAAACTAATTCCGGGTGAGGTATTGGGTGCATCCATTATCGCCCTGTTTATGGGTACCATCGTTAACAGTTTTTTTCATCCAACTTGGATAAAGCCGGCACTAAAATTTACATCTAAAAAAATATTAAAGATTGCAATCATTCTTTTGGGGGCATCTTTGTCTATCAATACAATTCTGTCTGTTGGTAAGATGACATTTTTTGTAATGATATTTACCTTTGCTATGTGTTTCGGCGGTGGCTATTTTATTCGCAAGATTTTCGGATTGAACTGGAAGTTGGGCAACCTGATTTCAGCAGGAACTGGCATTTGCGGCGGTTCTGCCATAGCGGCTATTGCCCCTGTAATCGATGCGGATGACAAAGATGTTGCTTTTGCTATGTCCTCTACATTTCTATTTGATATGGCGATGATTGCACTCTATCCCCTTATGGGTAAAGCGTTGGGTATGTCTGATATTGCTTATGGTATATGGGCAGGAACATCGGTAAACGACACGGCCAGTGTTGTTGCATCCGGATATGCATTTTCTGAGATTGCAGGTGACTTTGCCACAATGGTAAAACTCACCAGAACGATTGCGATTATCCCGACCGTATTGGTTTTTGCATACATTGGCACTCGTATAAAGCAGAAAGAGTTGAAGGCAGCAAACAACGGTCAAAAAGTAAACATGGTGAAAATCATCCCTTGGTTTATTGGCGGGTTTCTGCTGTTGGCTCTATTAAATAGCGTTGGTTGTATTCCCACAGCGGCGTCCGGAATTATTAAAGGAAGCAGTAAATTCTTAATGGTTACTGCCTTGGCTGCCATCGGTTTAGGAACAAGCATAACCGATTTTAAGAAAGCTGGTCTTAAGCCGATGTTCTATGGTATTACCATTGATACCTTGGTAACATTAACAGCTCTGGGTGTTATTTGGTGTATGGGATTGATGTAAAAAACGTGCCAATGGGACGAGATTGGTCGAGAGTTTTTTCTGCCAAAAGAACAAAACAAAAATGAAAGCGAATTTTCTAATCGCTTTCATTTTTTTACTTTGTGCTTATGTACAAAAAGCTTTATTTCCGGTTGTTTACCAACTCTCCCAAAGTCGTTTCGCCCCAACTGTAATTCGTCAGGTAACTTCCTTTGAAAAGCTGTGCATATTCTTCTTTACCGGAAAGATAATTATAAAGATCGCACTCAATCCGATCCAGCACGATTCGGCGTTTTCCATCCACAGCTTCAACAATATCAGAAATTCCGTACTCCTCCAACGTGCTTTTTAAACGGAGTGCGACTTTTCGATATCTTGATAGCGTCAATGTGTTCGTTGGTTCATCTTCCCAGAGAAAACTGATCGCTTCCTCCGAAGTAACATATCCACCTTTACGATCAACAAGTAAGGCGAACAATTCCTTGGATTTCTTATTGCGGAATGCAATCGGAGTGTCACCGACGAATACATCAAAATATCCAAAGGTGCGGATAGATACCGTGCGGTTTTCTGCCAAAGAACGTGTATCATCTGCTTCATTTCCTTCTACGGCATAGAGCATAACATAGCGTGAAGCATTGGTACTTGGCTCCTTTTCGGAACAAATTGCCTTAATTTTTTGTTCCGTTTCAGACTGATAGTCAAAATAGGTAAACTCTGCTTCTCCTGTTCTTAATAGTTCAGCAAAATTCTCATAAGCCACTTCACTGTATGCCACGAAATTATCGAGTGGGGTAAATCTTTCTGTCAAATGGAGCCACTCCTCTTTCGTGTAGCCAAAGAACTCATAGGCATTTTCTGTTGCATATAGTGGCTTTACCAATCCATCGGGCGATATTTCAAATGCTGCGAGTCCGTCGGAAAATTGCATAACTAAATCACGCATTTTTTCTTTTAGCTGAGTGTTCTCTAATTTCAGAGCGGTAGTATCATCCGAATTTTTTATTTCTCGGCAACAATAAAAACTCACAGATTCGTCAATTTTTATAAATATACCGGTATATTGTTTGATGCTATTATCGGTAGAACGGGCATTGTAAGTAATTTGAGGAGGCTTTCCATCTACTCCGAGCATCTTTTTTTGGCAGAAATCCTTGAAAAACCGACGAACACCGTCTTGCTGTTCCACAGAAACAGAAGCAACCAACCATTTTTTTAATGCATCGTCAATCTGCATTGCGATGTTCTCAAAACGTTTGAAATAGGATGTCGTACTGCAATGCAGGCACGTCACGGTATTGGCATCCAGATTAAACTCAAAAATTTTATCGTAAACATCGGTAAGGGCTTGGAGATAGTGGTTGAGGTCATTTGTTTTTCGGGTATGATATCGTTCCGTGACATCCATACAAACACTTTGAAACTCTGCTTCCCCTTGTTCGTTAATACATTTTGTAACCCAGCCAAAAATATGAGCACGGGTTCCATCGCAGCGAAGCAATGTCATCTCTCCGGCAATGGGAGCATCGGCAGAGTACACACGATTGAGATATTTTGAAAATCTGCGGCGTTCCTCCATAGGGACCATTAAGAAAATATTGCTTTTGTACATTTCCAGATAATCTATTTCGCCGTCTTTCACTTCGGGAAAACGCAGAATATCAATCATCTTTGGATTGATGTATGTAATTCGTGGTTGCTTTTCGCAAGTATATCTTAAAAATCCGCAAGGGATGGTTTCGTTAAAAAATTGCAGATCATTATTTTCGTTTTTTATATCGGTTATGTCTGTTAAAACAGAATAACCAACGAGAGTTCCATCATCCGTTTTTTGGGGCGTGACAGTATCTCTTACATAGATAATGGTACCGTCCTTTTTTACAAGGCGGTATTCACCGGTAAGAGTCTGTTCTTTCAGTATTATTTTTTGAATAAAGTCGGAATACTTTTCACGGTCTGCAGGATGCACCAGTTCTGCATAAAGATCTTTTCTCTCATCCAAGAGTTCATGTTCTTGAACTCCCAGTAACTCACATAAATTGTGACTAACGTAACTCAAATGAATGGGGGAGACCAATACATATTGATGGAAGCCACATATCTGATGACTAAGTATTTCCTCCATATTGTTTAGTGTGTTATTCATAATAACTCCTTTTGCAGAGTTTTTGCCTCTGCCAATGGGACTGTATATAAACTATATTGCATTATAGCACAAAAATGTGACAGATTTTTGATTTTCTGAAAAACACAAAAATTATTCAATCACAGCAAAAGCCAGGGCTTGTTCCTCTTCATGGGAAATGCTGATATGTACATTCTCTGCGCCAATCAATTCGGCTCTTGTCTTAGCTCCGTTGTAAAGTGCTATTTTGGGGGCTCCGGTTTCGTTATGCCTAATCTCGATGTCCTTTGTGGTAAATCCGATAAATCCTGTTCCGAGAGCCTTGCTGACAGCTTCCTTTGCTGCCCATAATCCTGCTGCAGTCTGAATTCCATGTTTGCTTATATAATTTTGCTCATACTCCGTATATACCTTAGTTAGAAATCTATTGTCAGCTATTAACTTGGCTATACGAGAAACGTTGATAATGTCACATCCAATGCCTTTCATTGAATTCATCACCTTTCACCTGCCTACATCTGACTGCGAAGCACAGTCTTTTGAATTTTCCCGCTGATCGTTTTGGGCATTTCGGTAACGAACTCAATCAGACGAATCCATTTGTATTCTGCAAGCTTTTGATTACAGAAATTTTTGATTTCCAATTCAAGGTCCAACGAAGGAGTGTATCCGCCACCAAGAACAATCACCGCCTTAATTGCCTGACCACGGAGCGAATCCGGTACGCCAATTACGCTGCATTCTACAATGGCGGGATGCTCCATCAGTACGTTTTCCACTTCGTATGGGCCTACTCTAAATCCGCCTGTCTTGATAATATCATCGAACCGTCCGTGGAACCAATATCGGCCGTTTTCATCCATATATGCCGCATCTCCCGTATGGTAAACACCGTCACGCCAAACATAGCGATACTGTTCTTCATTATCAAGATATGCAGAGAATACGCCGGGTTGTTTACCATCCTTTTCCGGCACAATAACCACTTCGCCCACTTCTCCAACCTCAACAGTCTGACTATTCGTTCCGCGCAGCTCAATATTGTAAAAGGGAGAGGGCGTTCCCATAGAACCTTCTACGGCATCGTAGCCTTTGAAGTTTGCCATCAAAAGAGTTGTTTCGGTTTGACCGTATCCCTCACAAAGAGGAAGTCCTGTGCGTTGTGTAAACTTACGGAATACTTCGGGAGCCAACATTTCTCCGGCTGTTGTTGCGTGTTTGAGTGACGGCATATCGGGAATGCCTTTGCGTACAAGATAGCGATAGACCGTAGGAGGAGCGCAAAACGAAGTCACTCCATAGCGGTTGATAACAGCCGTTAGTTGCTTCGGATCAAAATTGTCGAAATCATACACCATTACCGCACAGCCAATCAGCCATTGTCCGTATATTTTCCCCCAGGAAGCTTTTGCCCATCCGGTTTCTGCAACAGAAAAATGTAAACCGTTATCCTCTGCCTGATGCCAATATTTTGCCGTTACGATATGGGCAAGCGGATAGCTGTATTCGTGAATCACGCCTTTTGGATAACCGGTAGTCCCGGAGGTGAAATACAGTATCATCGGATCCGTCGCTAAAGTCTGCACACGGTCAAAATCTTCAGCGGCAGATTGCATGGCATTTGTCAGATTTTCAAAACCTTCTGTCTCCTGCCCAACACACCAGAGCTTAGCTGTCATCTCGGCCTCTTTCAGTGCCGCAACGATTTTTTCAGGTACTTCGTTTTGTGTGGTACATACAATAGCCTTAACTTTAGAGGATTTGATGCGGTACACAAAATCGCTGACCGTCAGCATATGCGTTGCCGGTATCATTACCGCTCCCAATTTATGCAGAGCAATTGCCGCAAACCAATATTCGTAGTGACGCTTCAAAATCAGCATAACACGGTCGCCGCGACCAATTCCCGCATCACGGAATACGTTCGCCATTTGATTGCTGTACTTTTTTATATCTCCAAATGAAAAAGTATGTTCCTCTCCCTCGACATTGCACCAAACAAGCGCCCGTTTTTTTGGTGTTTCATCTGCTACCTTGTCAACAACGTCGTATCCGAAGTTGAAATTGTCCGGATAGTCAAGTGTTATTTTTTTCAGTCTGCCGTTCTCATCGACGATTTCATTACAATACTGCATGTATACGCTCATAGTTACTCCTTAATGACTGCACTTACGCCCATATTACGAAATCTGTCATAACGGTTCTGTGTCAGATCGATATCATTTGACAGATCTTTGAGTTCTTCCGTTAACAGGGAACGAATACGGTCGTAAAATTCTTTTTTGCCGATGTCGTTTTCTGAAAGAATACGCTCAATTACCCCAAGACTTTTAGCATCCTCAGCGGTTAGTTTCAAACTTGTTGCCGCAGCGTTTGCCTTGGCTGCATCTTTCCAAAGAATACTCGCACAGCCTTCGGGAGAAATAACGGAATATACAGCGTTTTGCAGCATCCAAACTCTGTCTGCAACCGCAAGAGCAAGTGCGCCGCCGCTGCCTCCCTCGCCAATCAAAATGGAGATAATGGGAACACAAAGGGTAGACATTTCAAGTAAATTTTCTGCAATTGCCTGACCTTGTCCTCGTTCTTCAGCACCAATTCCGCAGTATGCACCGGATGTATCAACAAAACAAATAATCGGTCTGCCGAATTTCTCTGCTTGCTTCATCAAACGCAGGGCTTTACGGTATCCTTCCGGTTGAGGCATACCGAAATTGCGATGGTTGCGTTCTTTGACGGTATGCCCTTTTTCAATTGCAATTACAGTCACGGGAGAATTATTTAGTTTGGCAATGCCGCCAACAATCGCAGGATCATCGGCATATCGGCGGTCCCCGTGAAATTCGATGAACCCTTTGAAGATGTTATTGATATAATCAAGCCCCGTTGGTCTTTTACTGTCACGAGCAAGTTTCACTCGTTCGTAAGCAGCTTCGCTCATATAATCATCCTCCCATCGTGCATTTTTAATAGCTCAGTTAAATATTTTTTCTGACCGGAACGGGCGATAATGCTGTCAATAAATCCGTGTTCCAGTACAAATTCTGATTTTTGGAATCCTTCGGGAAGGGCTTTCTTTGTTGTCTGTTCAATAACTCTTGCGCCTGCAAAACCGACAGTTGCACCGGGCTCCGCAAGAATAATATCCGCCTCCATAGCGAAGCTTGCGGTGACCCCACCCGTTGTCGGATCGGTAAGAACCGCAATATATAATAATCCAGCATCACTATGACGTTTTACAGCAGCACTTGTTTTCGCCATTTGCATGAGGGAGAGTAAACCCTCTTGCATACGAGCACCACCAGATACGGTAAAGCCAATAACAGGCAGACGATACTGTACAGCATATTCAAAAAGAGCGGTGATTTTTTCACCAACGGCACTACCCATACTGCCCATCATAAAATAGGATTCCATAACAAACAAACAGCATTTTCGTTTGCCAATCGTAGCCGTACCACACACTACCGCTTCCTTTTCACAACTCGCTACACGGACGGTTTCGATCTTTTCATCATATCCGGGGAAATTCAACGGATTATCTGCTTTCATATTTACATATAATTCGTGAAAACTATCCTTGTCGGTAATCATTTGAATACGCTGGCGTGCTTTCATACGAAAATGGTAACCACAGGCGCAAACAAGATCACTCGCCCAAAGGCGGCTTAACGGAATATCTTTGTGGCAATTCGGACAATTTTTTTCAGGCTCACCGGCATCACGTTGAACGGGAGCAGAAGTACGCCCACCTTCTTCCAATTGATTTTTGGGCTTCAAAAAATTCAATAATGCCATTTCATCACCTGTTTCCCATAAAAGTTAAATCATAATTTCCGGATGTGAATCTATCATCCTCAACTATCCGCAGTTGTTCTTCAATGTTCGTCGGTATGCCGTCAATCACCAATTCACAAAGCGATGCCCGCATCTTCCGCAGGGTTTCTTCTCTTGTATTGGCGTAAACAATCAATTTGCCAAGTAAAGAATCGTAATATGGTGACACAACGGTACCTTCAATTAAACAAGTATCAAACCGGACGGAGGGTCCTCCCGGAACGTGAAGCATTTTCAGAGTTCCGCAGCTTCCTGCATTGATACGGCATTCGATTGCAGACCCTTTCATTTTGACATCCTTTTGCATGAAGTTCAGCGGTATACCGGCGGCAATGCGGATTTGCCATTTCACAAGGTCAATGCCCGTCAGCATTTCCGTTACGCAATGCTCGACCTGCAGCCGCACATTCATTTCCATAAACCAAAAGTTGCCATCTTTATCAAGAAGAAACTCTAAGGTTCCCGCACCGACGTAGCCGATTTGCTTCACGGCATCTATCGCAAGTTCCATAATTTTTTCGCGCTGTTCATCATTGACAGCAGGAGAGGGCGTTTCTTCCAATAATTTTTGATTTCTTCGTTGGAGTGAGCAGTCACGGTCGCCAAGGCATACCGCATTTCCGTGTTCATCGGATAAAATTTGTAATTCTACGTGCCTTGCGGGGAAAATATATTTTTCAAGATATACACTGCCGTCGCCAAAAGCACTGAGGGCTTCACTGGTGGCTTGATGGTAGGCATCGGCCAGTTCATCCACGGAACGGATCAGACGTATTCCACGTCCTCCACCACCTGCGCAGGCTTTGAGCATAACAGGGTAGCCGATTCTGCTTGCTGCACGCTTTGCTTCCTCAACAGAAGATATTGCTTTTGTGCCCGGAATTACCGATAGACCGGTATCTCGAATCAACTCTTTCAGTATGGCTTTGTCGCTGAGACGTTCCATGCTTTCGGGATCGGGACCGATAAACGAGAGTCCGTTTTTTCTGCAGTTACGGGCAAAATGTGCATTTTCTGAAAGAAATCCGTAACCGGGATGGATCGCCTGCGCACCTGCCAAAAGAGCCGTACTAATGATTTGATTCCCATTCAGATAACTTTCTGAGGCTTCGGGACCGCCAATGCAATAACTTTGGTCAGCAAGAGCTACGTGAAGGGCGTTTTTATCTGCCTCGGAATATACTGCCACCGTAGCTATGCCCATTTCTTTGCAAGCTCGAATGATACGGACAGCGATTTCGCCACGGTTCGCGATCAGTATTTTTGAAAACATCGTTTACACTCCTATAACTCCGAAGGAAAATTCAGCCGATACACAAAGTCGTCCATCTACGGTAATACTACCTTCAGCAAAGTAAAATGGGTGCTTTGTTCGTTTAATATGACACTGTGTTTCAACCGTATCACCCGGTTTTACGGGAGAACGGAATTTTACGTTATTAAGGCCTGTATAAACCGGCAATTTCCCATCACTCAATGCATCCTGCAGCAGTACGCAAGCGGACTGAGCAAGTATCTCACATAGAATAACACCGGGAACGATGGGGTTACCGGGAAAATGTCCTTTCAAGAAGAATTCGTCTCCACGAATGGTATAATGACCGATTGCAGTACCGTTCCTGTTTTCCACATCGTCAAGCAAAAGCATATTGTCTCTGTGGGGGAGTATTTGCATGATTTCTTCTCTGTTCATATTACTACCTCTTGATACGGAACAGTTCTGTACCGAACTCTACAATCTGACCATTGGTAACGCAGATTTCTGAAATTACGCCGTCTTCTTCCGCTGCAATTTCATTCATCAGTTTCATTGCTTCTACAATACAAAGAGTTTGCCCTTTGGTTACATTGTTCCCAACGGAAACGTACGGTTCTGCATTTTCAGCGGGAGCCGCATAAAACACACCAACGATGGGGGATTTTATGCTGATATAGTCCTTCGGTACGGTTACAGTTTTTACTTCCCCCACCGATTCCGGAACAGAATATACGGTTTCTTTTACCGGGGCGGCTACAGAACGCTCTAAACGGACTTTACTGTTTTCGTCAGTAATTTCAAGACCTGTTAGTCCGAGCTCTTTCATCAGCTCGGCATATTTGCGAATATTTGTTTCTTTCATTGGTTCACACCTTTCTGAAAGCAAGGCAAGCGTTGTGACCGCCAAATCCGAGAGAATTGGACAGTGCCAATGTAATATCGGCGTTAATTGCCGTATTCGGGACACAGTTCAGATCACAGTTCTCATCTTGCTCGTTCAAATTGATTGTGGGAGGGATAATACCCTCGTTCAGTGCAAAAAGGCAAGCCAACGCTTCAATGGCTCCGGCAGCACCAAGCATATGTCCGGTCATGGATTTTGTGGAGCTTACGTATGCCTTTTTTGCATGATCTTCTCCAAGCGCTTTCTTAATGGCCTCGGTTTCGATTGCATCATTCATTGGTGTACCCGTACCGTGTGCATTAACATATACAACATCATTTTCGGTATAACCGGCCTCTTTCATAGCATCCGTCATTGCTTTGGCACCGCCACGGGCATCGGGATGGGGGGCGGTAATATGATGCGCATCGCAGGTAGTACCATAGCCGCATACTTCACCGTAAATTTTTGCTCCACGAGCCTTTGCGTGCTCGTATTCTTCGAGAACAAGCGCAACTGCACCTTCGCCGATTACAAATCCGCCTCTGCGTTTATCAAAAGGGAGGGATGCTTCATCGGGGTTCTCAGAAGTGGAGAGCGCCTGCATATTAACAAACCCCGCAACGGCAGAAGGAACAATAGCCGCTTCAGCTCCACCGGTAATTACTGCATCTGCATAACCGTGACGAATGAGGCGCATTGCTTCACCAATTGCATTGGAACCGGAGGCACAGGCAGTAACAGCGGGCATAGCAGAGCCACGGCAATCGTGACGAATGGCAATCATACCGGCCGCCATATTGCCGATCATCATAGGAAC
>JAZRNC010000054.1:0-6158 GCA_045647965.1 Eubacteriales bacterium
CCTCCTTAGTTTTAATTTTTTGAAATACATTTCTTATTTTGCGGATATAACCTCTTCCACAAAATTTTATGCGATTTCAAGTCCGTTCCTCGAAAAACGTCCTGAAATTTCAGAATCATTATGCGTTGTTTGAAAAATAGAAATTGCACAAAAGGCGACAAAATAGTATAATAGAAGCATGGCAAGACGATATAAACTCACAACAAGCGACTAGAATCGGATCAAAGACTATATGCCACCGGAACAAAGCGTGCAGAAAGGAAGACCGCGGAAAGATAACCGCATGAAGCTCAACGGTGTCTTTCTCGCTTCTGTTCTTATTTTGCTGAAATGATACTATAGGTGACTGTTTTTGAAACAAGCTCTAAATCCCTCCCACATCTCAAAAACTAAAAAAATATACAGGACAAAATAGAGTTGTATTTTGTCCTGTATATACTATAGTTTTATTCTTATCCCTTTTCAAAAAGTTTTTTGAAGAGGGGGCGGGTGGAGTTACGGAAGACCTAACGGTTTTCCTTGGCTTTTTCGAAAAAAGCTCCTCCCCCGAAAAATGTTACATAAAACAAAATAAATCGGTTATCGGTTTTGCCGTAGTACCTCATAGGCGAGAATGGTGGCGGCAGATGCGGTTGAGAGAGAACCTGCAAAGTCCCTGCCGTAATCGATCCGTACGATCTGATCGGCAAGATCAAGCAGAGAGGCGGAGATGCCGCGCTTTTCGCCGCCGACGATCAGAAAGAGAGGCTTTTTCATATTGGCATCAAACGACGAGACGGAGTCCCGTATTCCCGCACAAAGAATGCGGTACGAGCGTTCCTTGAAAAAGGCGGCAGCTTCTGTGGGCTCACATTCGAACATCGGAAGAAGCTCGGAAGCACCTGCGGACGATCGACAGACGACACCGGCAGCACTCATCCAGTTACGCGGTGTGAGAATGATTCCATCCACTCCACACGCATACAGGGAGCGCAGGGTATAACCGAAATTATACGGATCCTCGATGCCCTCGAGCATGACGTAAAATCCGTTCTCCGTGATCTTTTCGACGGAGAGTGGGGCAATCGTACGAGCGGTACATTCCGCCACGATTCCACCGTGCGTGGAGCCGGTCGTGACTTCGGAGAGATAGTCAGCGCCCACGGGTTCAACGGAAAAATTAAGTTCGTGGGACTTGTATGAGAGCCAGTCGATTTCTCTCGCGTGTTTTTTTCTTTTTGCGGAGTCGAACAGAATTCTTTTGATCCGTCGGTCGTTCGTGCCCGATTCGGCAGCTCGAATGACGGCACGAATCGAGGTCATTCCCTCGAAAACGGTCGATTCCTCAAAGCGAAGCTCTTCTTTTTTCATAAAAAACAGTTGTCGGAAATTATTCCGCTGCGGCGTTCATTTTCAGATACGCGTTGATAAATCCGTCGATCTCGCCATCCATAACCGCCTGAATGTTACCGTCTTCATATCCGGTACGGGTATCTTTGGCAAGGGTGTAGGGCATAAATACGTAGGAACGGATCTGGGAACCCCATTCGATGTTCGTTTTGATTCCCTTGATATCGTCGATCTTGTCGAGTTTTTCGCGCTGCTTGATTTCCATCAGCTTGGATTTCAGCATTTTGAGTGCGGTTTCTTTGTTCTGAAGCTGGCTTCGTTCCGTCTGACATCCGACAACGATTCCCGTCGGAATGTGGGTGATTCGGATGGCGGAGTCGGTCTTGTTGATATGCTGACCGCCCGCACCGCTGGAGCGGTGAGCCGTGATTTCAAGATCTTCATCCTTGAGTTCGATGGTATTGTCGTCGTCAAATTCCGGCATAACTTCTACGGAAGAGAAGGAGGTGTGACGACGTCCGGAGGAGTCGAACGGAGAAACGCGAACGAGACGGTGAACCCCGTTTTCTCCCTTGAGGTATCCGTAAGCATTGGTTCCTTCAACCATGATCGTTGCGGATTTAAGTCCCGCTTCTTCTCCGTCGAGCCAGTCAAGGAGTTTTACGTTGAAGCCGTGACGCTCACCCCAACGGGTATACATACGGTAGAGCATAAGAGCCCAGTCCTGTGCCTCGGTACCGCCTGCACCCGGGTGGAAGCTGACGATTGCGTTATTCTGGTCGTATTCACCGGAGAGGAGAATTTCGATTCTCTGACGTTCTTCCTCTTCTTCGATGGCACGTACATCCGCTTCGACTTCTTCCACAAGGGATTCGTCGTTGTCGTCGATGGCGAGTTCGGCAAGAGTGATGGTATCTTCCAATTTCGCGCAAAGCTTGTCGTAATCGGAGATCTTATCCTTGAGTCTTTTTACTTCTTTGAGGATCTTTCCGGAGTTTTCCTGGTCATTCCAGAATTCCGCTTCCATCGTCTGCGCCTCAAGTTCAGCCGCTTTTTCGCGAAGGGAATCGATACGCAGTGCGCTTCCGAGTTCGGTGAGATTTTCACGGAAATTCTCAAGTTTGTATTTTGCTTCTTCAAGTGCGATTATCAAAAGTGTATCCTCCAAAAAATTAAAGAAATCATTCGTTATTATATTTCGGGTATTTCAGGCAGAGCGGCTGATTGGAGCGTGGGGCGTCTTGGAGCGCGTTTCAGCGGATCGTAACGGAACCGTCGGCAGACGTGTCCGGCAGAGACAACACCGTGTCCTTCGCACAGCATAATATCGGGGTCCGAAAGCGTTTTTGCTCTTTCGCAGTATTTGCAGTATTTTTCGATTCGTTCGTCGTTCTTTTTCATTACAATACCATTCCCGCAGTACACCGCGCAGTAAAACGACTGCACGTGAAATATTGGATCGTTCGTAAACATACCCAAAATATATTATATTCGATTATTTACCAAAAATCAAGAGTTTACGCTAAAGTATTTACCGGCAGACGAGAGTTTGCCAAAAAAAACAAGAAAAATGAGAAGAAAAAAGGGGATCGCCGCTGATACGGGAGAGAGGTACGGCAGATGGGCGTTCAGTCCGGAGGGCTCGGTGAGGGGCGAAAAAGAATAAAACGCGAGGGAAAACAGAGACATAGTAATGGCAGAAATGGCACGTACGCAAAACGTGGGAAGGAGGGAGATGTTTTCTTTTCCGAGGTGGTTTCCAATTTGCAAAAATACGGAACAACCTCCAAATCCGACAGAAAAACCCGTGCAGACAGCACCAAGTATTCCCCCTGTCGAAGAAGCGAACGCACAGCCGGAGGAGAATTCAAGGAGTGTTTTGAAAAAAAGGGTTGCGGGGGGATAAAGGGCGGACAAAGTAGTTTCAAGAACACGGAAAAACGTAATATACGCGCACACGGTGAGGACAGTCTCGGCGGAACCGGTGATGGATTTGCACAGAGAGTGCGTCAGAGAAAAGGGTGGGGAGGATGCGGCACTGTCCGAAGATGTATGCTCAGACGGTATTTGAGGTTTGGATTCCTGCCGATTTTTGGATAGACGGCTAAAAAGGATAAAAAACACGGTAACCGTCAGAATCTGCACGAGATACAGAAAAATTCCGAACGGTTTTGAGTTCCACATTCCTCCCACCGTACCGATCAAAAACGACGGACTGCCGACGGAAGATACGGCACACAGTACGGATGCTTCCCAACGGGTGAGCTTTCCATCCCGATACAGCCCCACGGTACCGACCGCACCGAGAGGGTATCCGCCGAGCCATCCCGTGAGAATGACCGACGAGGCGGAAGTGGGGAGGGAGAATAACGATTTCGTGGGAAGTTTTTTTGCAATCGGCGCGATAAGATCCCCTGAAATGATTACGGATGCGATCACTGCATACGGAAAGAGGGAGGGGATGATTCTGAGTACACAAAGCCGCAGTGAATCTGCCACTGCCGTCGCACACTCTTCGTCGTAAATGAGCATCAGTACGATCAGCACGGCGGCGGCAAGGGAGGAAAGGGAACGGGTGAATTTGGCGTGTACCATAATACCTCCTTTAGAGATGTCATTGAATCGTATGCTCTCGCATAACAATTACCTAAAGAATATTTATGCGAGGGGAGTGGGGGATTTGCAGAGAAAAAAAGAGTATACCCGAAAATTATACGAAAAGATTTCCGACGTTCTGGATGTTCCGCAGGATATGGTTGCACGGGTACCGGTCTTCATCATCCGTGGCAGACACGAAATAGAGGTGTGCGGATGTCGTGGAATTTTGGAGTACGGAAAAGAGAAGGTAGTTTTGTCGATGGGAAAAGAAATGTTCTGCGTGATGGGGAAGAACCTCACGCTGTCGGATTTTCGGGATGATACGCTGTTTGTCAGAGGATGGATACGTTCTGCGGAATATGCGGACGGGGAGAGATGAGGGAGGGGTATGTTTCGGCGCGTAATTGATTGGCTGTGCGGCTTCAGAGAAATGACGGTTCCAAGAGAACTGCGAAGCTGTGTCTTTGTCCGGTTGTACAAAAACGGCATCGGTTTTTCGCAGCAAAACTGTGATGCCGTGGGGGATGTGCGGTGCCGTATCCGTCTTCGTGATGCGGAAAGACTTCAGGCAGTACTGCAGGATTCGGAATGGTCGAACACGATGCAAAACGACGATGCGGAGCGGAGCGTTTCGTTTGGCGAGATTCATGGACTTGTTACGTGGGTGAGGTTTTTCCTTTTTCGGCCGGCACTTCTTCTTGGCGCCGTTTTATTTGCCGTATGGACCGTATATTCCTCCCGTCTCATCTGGGACGTGAGGATCGAGGGGAACGACAAAACGCCAACATCGGACATCCTCGCGCTGCTGGAAGAGCTCGGGTGCGGCATCGGAGATTATTATCCGTCGATCAATTTCAACCATCTTCATGCGGAGTACGCCGCCCGTCAGAACGATATCGCATGGCTGTCGGTGTATATGAACGGTACGGTGGCAGAGGTTCAGGTGCGGGAGCTATACAAGGATGAACGGCCAAAGAAGGAAGCGGGGGTATTTGCGAATCTGGTTGCTGCATCGGACGGTGTGGTGGAAGAGGTGAACGTGTTCGAGGGTCAGGCATGTGTTCGTGCGGGAGATACCGTTCGTGCGGGACAAGTGCTGATCTCGGGGGTGGTGGAGCACAAAGACGGAAGCATCCGATATGAGTACGCCGCGGGGGAAGTGATTTGCACGGTGGCAGAGCCGATATCCGTGGAAATTCCCCTTGAAAGAGAAGAAAAAGTCTACACAGGCCGTGAAAAAACGCAAAATCGGATAAAAATTTTCAAAAAAAACGTAAATCTTTTTCTAAAGGGTGGAATTGTGTACGATACTTATGATAAAATAGATACGATGGGGCAGTTTTACCCTTTTGGCCTATGTTCTGTTCCCGTGTATCTTGAAAAGAGCGTATATCGGGAATACACGTTGGAAAAACGAAGGGTGACGACGGAGAACGCGGTTTCGGAAGCGACGCTTCTGCTGAATCAGAAAATTCGAGAGGCGACGGCGGGGGCGGAACTTTTGCAGAGATCGGTAAGGACGAACACGGACGGTGGCGTATACCGTCTCGACTGTCTTTTGTATCTGAGCCGCAATAACGCAAGCCCCGTGGAATTTACCGCACGCGAACTATATGAAGCGGAAAGATAATACGATTATTCCGAAAAATCGGGAGATGAATAAAGATATGATTCAGAAGAAAATTGCAACGACATCGTCGGAAATGACGGCGAGAATTTTCGGCAGCTTTGATAAAAATATCTCGCGCCTCGAAAAAGAAATGAACGTGAGAATATACAATGTTCAGAATACGAACGACGTCGGGGATACCATTGTCGTAGAGGGAGAAGCGGAGAACGTTTCGATGGCGGCGGATGTCCTCTCTTATCTGAAACGGATTGTGTCGTTCGGAGATGAGCCGACCGATCAGAGTGTGGATTACGTCATCGGTATGGCAAAAGAAGGAAGAACGGCGGAACTTAGCGATTTTGACGACGATAGCTTTTTCGTTACCGCCAAGGGAAAGCCGATTAAAGCAAAAACGGTCGGACAGAAAAAATACCTTGATACAATACGCAAAAACACGATCGTGCTGGGACTTGGCCCCGCCGGTACGGGTAAAACGTATCTCGCGGTAGCGGCGGCGGTTAAAGCGCTTCGTGCCCATGAGGTCAGCCGTATCATTCTGACTCGCCCGGCGGTTGAGGCGGGAGAGAGGCTTGGCTTTTTGCCGGGAGATTTACAAAGTAAA
>JAZRNC010000055.1:0-2413 GCA_045647965.1 Eubacteriales bacterium
GCATAACAACAATGAGCAATAATTCCTCAACGCCGACCTTCCCGCGAATACTCTCGGCAAACTGCTGCAGCGCGTGGAGATAACCAACAGCCCCCGCTGTTTGGTTCTTATTTAAACTCGCCTTATCCTCGTCATCGTCAAACTTGGATATGGGAGCATCCGATTCTGTGGAAGAATTTTCCTCGAGAATGGGAATATCTTCAGGAATAAATGAATCTTTAGAGTTCGTTTTTCTTCGGTTTAAGTCAGTCATTTCCGTTGCTTCGTGGATCTTCGTCTCTCCATTAAAGGCATTCCCGTGATATCCGGGTGGTAAATGATAAGAAGAGGCAGTATTTCCATGATCAAATTTTCGCGTGTACATATCTTCACCGCCAATCAAGGATTATTTTTCTGTCTTTCATCCATACTACCAAGTACACCCATCACACCGTATATCTGCATAATTGATAGACATTTGTCAATTATACCACAGCGTGATTTACTGAGATAAGGTTTTAGTGCTACAAGTAATTTTTCCGCTTTCGCTTTATCATACGATTTCTCACCGAATAACGCTCGATTGGACGGGGACTCATGACCGGCTTTTACGTCCATCGTCTCATTATTCGATGATGTTTTACTATTGTTCGCTTTATCGTTATTATCTGTGTTACTGTCACCGATCAGCGGTTTTACTGCGGATAAAACGTCCGGCAAGCGCGCGAGCATCTCGGCAGATATGTCTTCACCGCTTTTTGTCTCTTCGCTTCCCCTTAGCTCTTTCACCATGTCAGCAAATTCCGGATTTTTGATTATTTTTTCAATTGCAGAAGAAAAATCCATCTCACTCGCCATATCATCCCCCATTTTTATACCGTTCTGTGAGATAGGCAACGCGCTCGAGATCCTGGTCCGTTAATTCTGATAAAACGGCACGAACTTTCTTAATGTTCTTTTCGTTCAGTTGCTTTCCGGCGGATTCCATCCCCATAGATGCAGTCAAAAATTTAGCCATCGAAAGCAGTTTCTCATCGGACAAATCGAGCATTTTATCAATCATTTTCTTGTTAATCATATCGTACCTCCCGACTATTCTCTATACCAATATATTTTTAAAACGAAATTTTGCTACACATAACAAGGAGTACAAAATGAAAATATTAGTTTTTTCTGATTCACATGGCTCATCATTCGGTATGCAAAAAGCCGTTGAAACACATCAACGGCTTGGAAAAATTGATTCTATTTTTTATCTTGGCGACGGACTTCACGATATCACAAAAATTCATGAATTATATCCGTCAATTCCCATTCATGCAGTGTACGGAAACTGCGATCTCGGCATCCGAAACAATCCCGTATGTCCAAGTAAAACAAATGAGACAACTGTCAAAATCGGTGCGTTTTCGTTCTTGCTGACACACGGACACTTTCATGATGTGAAATACGGGTATCAAAGAATTGCAGATTATGCAATTGCCAAAAATATAGACGTCGTATGTTTCGGGCACACGCACCGCTCGGAAGATATCACAATTGACGGCTCTTCTGTCGGTAGCGTTCGAATGATAAACCCCGGCACGGCAAACGGAAGATTCAACAGCACTTATGCAGTTGTCGAAATTATTGGTCCGCAACTTGTATGCGGTTTTGGTGTTATTAACTGATTAAAAAACTCTGTGGATTCCTTTACCGCATTGAATAAATGAGTCAAGATTTTGTTCGATAATATTAAGCAAACGAAGTCTCGCCTCCCTCGATGTCCACGCACAGTGAGGAGTAATCAACGTATTCGGAGCTGTCAGCAAGGGATTATTCGGATCAGCAGGTTCAACAGCCAGTACGTCAAGTCCTGCTCCACCGATCTTTCCACTGTGAAGCGCATCTGCCAGTGCTGCTTCGTCAATCACAGCACCACGTGATGTATTGATAAGAATCGCGCCATCCTTCATTTTGGAAATAAAGTCACAATTTACCATTCCCCTTGTCTCATCCGTAAGCGGACAATGCAGGGAAACATAATCACTTTCCGCTAGAAGTACGTCGGGGGTCGTAAACGCAATCCCATCTTCCACCCCCGATGTTTTGCTTCGTTTAGTAGCAAGAACACGCATTCCAAATGCTTGACAGATATACGCAAAACGTTTTCCGATCGCACCGCAACCGTAAACTCCAACGGTTTTTCCGTCAAGCTCGGTAAATTTATATTCGTGATATTTGAACCCCGGGATCCCCGTCCACTTGCCGTCTTTCACCATTCCGGCGTAGCCGTTATAATCGAACGCATTTGCCAAAAGAAGCGCAAAAGCGTGCTGAGCAACGGAGGCAGTGGAATACCCCGGAACATTACAAACTTCAATCCCTTGTTCTCTGCATAGGCGTACGTCTATCATGTCGTATCCCGTACCAAGTGCCGAGACGTACTTTATAT
>JAZRNC010000056.1:0-5841 GCA_045647965.1 Eubacteriales bacterium
CACACAAAAAAGCCGCCGCAGACCGTCGTTTGACGGAGAGCGGCAGCCTCATTTATGTGCGAGCACTATAACGATTGTTAGCAGAGAAAACGAACTATTTTCGTGTTTTTACGTTGAGCGCCAGAAGAACGGTTGACGTGAGGAGAACTAACCCGAGAAGGATGATCTCGCCGGTTTGAGGTACGGCAAACAATAGGTTCATTCCGTATTCGCTCCCTTACTGTAAATTTCGTAACTATATATTACCACATTATTTACAGTTTGTCAACCTTGTGATAAAAAAATATATTATTTTTATTCACATATTATTCGGTTTTTCGACAAATTTAGATTTTTTCGCTGCCGGAAACCGGTGGTTCTTCCGTGGACAGTGCGTCTTTCAGCATCGGCTCGAACGTGATCTTTCCCTGCGAAACATCCACGTCGATCAGACGAACGGTGAGGGTTGAGCCGAGCGTGAAGATATTCTCGCCGGACGATAACGTCATCCGTTCCTCATGGATCTTCGCATGTGGGAAGCATACGGCGGGAACGAATCCCTCCACGAGATTGTCACATTCCACGAACATTCCGCTGCGAATGATGGATGATACGGTGACATGGAAGACTTCTCCCACGCGATCGACCATATAAAGCGCCATATAGAGATCCTCGATCTCGCGTTCGGCGGTTTGCGCGCGGATCTCACACTCCGTTGCTTCCTCGCCACGTTCTGCGGCGATGCGAGAGAGTGTGTGAACGGCGGTCACGTCGGTGTCGCTTGTGGCGGACAACTCGCGAAGTGTCGTTTTTTCCATGAGTTCCGTAATGACGGTGTGGACGAACAGATCGGGATATCGACGAATGGGAGAGGTGAAATGGCAGTACGTTTCCGCGCCCAGCCCGAAATGAGGTGAGCAAACCGATTGATATTTAGCCTTCATCATCGAGCGAAGGAGTACGGAGGAAACGATGCCGGAAATACCTCTCTCTTCCGCATCGGCGAGAATCGCGTCAAGGCGCTCCGCGATGGCGGCGGGGGAGAGTTCAGCGGACTCTCCACAAATCTCCCCGTTTACGAGGGGGAGGAGTCCGTGGGTATTCATGTCAAGATTGTGGACGAACAAAGCGAAGGATTTCAGCTTGTCGTCGTCCGGTTTTTCGTGTACGCGATAGAGGCAGGGAAGGGAGAGTGCGCGAAGAGTTTCTGCCACTCCCATGTTGGCTTGGAGCATAAACTGCTCGATCAGGCGCTCGCCATCCCCACGTTCGCGTTTTTTTACGTCAACGGGTGTGCCGTTTTCATCAAGAATAATCACGGCTTCGCGGTCGTCGAGTTCGATTGAGCCGCGTGCGCTGCTGTTCTTTTTCAGAATTTCGTAAAGCGTGTGCATTTCCTGCAACGTTTCGTAAACCGAGGAATATTTTTCATAAAACTCGCTCTTTGTACCGTCCGTCAAAAGAAGATTGATCTCCTCGTATACGCCGCGCACGACACTGCGGATCACGGATTTATAGATCACGGTGTTTTTGCGCCGTCCTTCCGTATCAAGCGTGATCTCTGCGGTGAGGGCGTACTTGTCCTCGCCGGCATTCAGAGAACACGCACCGTTTGATAGGGATTCGGGGAGCATCGGCACGACTTTGTCGGTAAAATATACGCTGGTTCCGCGCAGACGGGCTTCGTTCTCGACGGGAGTTTTCTGGCGAACGTAGTGAGACACGTCGGCAATATGCACGCCGAGTACCCATCCGTCGTTTATTTTTTCAAGAGAAATCGCGTCATCAAGATCCTTTGCCCCCGCGCCGTCGATTGTGAAGATCGTGCGATCTCTGAGATCGCGTCTTTCGCCGAGCGAAATGGGCTCCGATGCCGCACGGTCAGCAAAAGTCAGAATGTCGGAGGGAAACTCCGTGCGGATTCCTGAGGAATAGAGGATCGCGGAATAATTCGCCTCTTTCGAGAGACTGCTTCCGAATACCGTGGCGATCCGTCCTTCGGTGTCGAAGTACGGCATATTTTTCGGGCCTCGTACGGTAATGGAGCGCGTACGGGTAAAGTGCGGCTCTCCCCACGGAACGACTTCTACTTTGTCGCCGTTTTTGGCTCCTGCAGTATCGGCGTCGGATTCGGGCACGTACACGACACAGCCGAATCGTTTGTTGTCGGGGATCACATAGGCGTATCCGCGGCATACGGTCAGCGTACCGATGAGAGAACGGCAGGAATACTGTACGGAGGTGACCTCTCCCTCTACCCGACTACTGTCACGACTGTTGCCGCGGCTGCCGGATCGGTGGAGAAGGGATACCGTTACGGTATCTCCGCTCATCGCTCCCTTTGTCAGACGAGGAGGAATGAATACGTCGTCCATGCCATACTCGGCGTCGGGTACGCAGAATCCAAATCCCCGTCCGCTGTAGGAGAATACGCCGCGCACGGTATCTGCGTGCGTGGAGGCAGAGCGAGAGGAGTTGTCCTCATAGTACGTTGGTTTTCTTTTCTTTTCGAGAAGTTCGGTTGTGTGGTGTTTTTTTGCACGTTTCTTTGCGCCGAGGGATCCCACCGCGCGCATTATATCACGGTTGCGTTTGGATTTTCTGTTTCCACCTGCCAAGTTGTCTCCTCCTTTGATTGACGGTACGATTAGTATGAGTCAAAAAACGATTTTTAGTACGGTATTTTTTCGGAAAAAACCGCCTGAAACAAAAAAGCGCAGCCATCGGCTGTGCTGTTTTTGTCGATTGATCCGGATTTGTTGTTTGTCGGGTTAATCTTACTGAATGAGGTAAGAAACGAGAACGAGAACAACGAAAACGATAGAAACAACGGTAGTTAAAGTAGAAAGCTTTTTGTCGATCGTGGAAGCCTTCGACTTACCGAAGAATGTTTCTGCGCCGCCCGCGATAGTGCCGGACAGATTGTGGTTCTTGCCGTGCTGAAGAAGAACGGCAATAACGAGGAATACAGCACAAACAATAAGAATGATGCCGATTGCGATATCCATGTTCAGCCTCCGTAAAACGTTCTTAACGTAGTAGTACGTAATCGTGGATTGTAGTATCCATAAAAATTACTTAGCCTATCTATTTTACCATAAAGTAAATGGAAATGCAAGATGTTTCGGGAATTATTTTTGGTTTTTTTGATTATTCTGAAACAAAAGTACAAAAAATCTTTCTGAAAACGTCGACTCGCCGCTGTGAACTTGCCGCTTGCTGAAAAATTACACGGGATAGAGGATTATCAATACATAATTTTTATCTCGCTTGGAAATATTAAAAGAAAAACACGAAGGGAGAAACATAAAGATGCCTGAAATCTGGACGGGGGAGAGGGTGGAATTTCCGCCTCTCAGAGAGGATATTTGCTGTGACGTTTGCGTCATTGGCGGTGGGATCACGGGGGTGCTTCTTTCGAATATGCTTGTCCGTCGGGGGCTTCACGTCGTTCTGCTGGAGAAGGATCGCATCGCATCGGGAAAGACGTCGCGAAGTACCGCAAAAGCGACGGCGGCACATCCTCTTGCGGTGAGTACGCTTTGGGAGAAGGTCTCCCCGTCGTGCGCGAAAAAATACGCTGCGGCGAACCTTGCGGGGGTGGAGTATATCCGAGGATTACTCCAAAACGGGGAGGTCAGCCGCGATGCCGCCCGCGAGAAGGATATGATTTTTTACGCAAAGTACGGCACGCGCCGCTTGAAAAAGGAATATTTGTATCTTACGGAGTGCGGGTATGAGGCGGAATACATCGAGGCGACGCGCTCTCCGCTTCCGTTTCCCGTGGAGGGAGCGATTCGCATCCCCCGTCAGCTTGCGCTGGATCCGATCCGCTTTTGTCTTGAGCTTTGTCGGTCGGGGGGAGTGCAGGTGTTCGAGAAAAGCGGCGCGTCACTCGGCGGCAGGGGGACGGTTCACCTGAATGGGCATACGGTACACGCAAAAGAGGTGGCTGTGTGTACGAATTATCCGATAAATCTCGCGGGAGTCCTCGCACCGATCAAGCTGTCGCGAAAAACCTCGCACGCGGTGGTGTTTTCTCTCGGCGAGGAGGGGAGAGGGATGCCGGACGTGATGGCGTTCGGTATCGACGACGGACACGGCTACCGCTATGCATCTCCGTGGGAAGACGGCAAGGATTGGCTGATCGTCAGCGGAGAAACGGATCGCACCTCACTTCCGTGGGCGGGGGACAGATTACACAGCGCCGTGCGGGAGTTTGCCCCGAGGGCGGTGGAGGTTTGTCATTTTACGAACAACGATACCTACACGCACGACCGTTTGCCGTACGCAGGAAAGGTGGGCGGTGGTGTGTATATCGCGTGCGGCTATTCTGCTTGGGGGATGACGAACGCAGCGGCGTGTGCGATCGCTGTGACCGAGCAGATCTGCGGTGGCGGGGTCTGGTGGGACGATATTTTCTCCCCGCGGCGCAATTTTCTCGCGGGCGGAGGGGAGGAATTCCTCGCGCATATGGGAGAGGCACTTCGCTCGACGGTGAAGCGGATGTCTCCACCGCCCGAAAGATATGTCGGGGATACGCCCGCGGGAAGTGCTGAGGTTATCAACTACCGCGGAAAGAAGGCGGGGGCGTATCGGGACGACGACGGCAGGGTGCATATCGTAGACTTGAAATGTCCGCATCTCGGGTGTATGCTCGCGTGGAACGACGCAGACAAAACGTGGGACTGCCCGTGCCACGGTTCCCGTTTTTCGTACACGGGAGAGTGCCTGTCGAATCCGTCCGAGGTTTCCATCCGACTGAACGAGTGATTCCGGCGGCTTATAATAGGCCTATAATATATATTAGGATGAAAAAGTCATTTTTCCACACACTAACCCGAGTCTTACAAAAAAATCCCGACAGATCAGAAACCTGTCGGGGTGTTTTTATTCGTATGAGGGGGTGCCTGTTTTTCGACTGTATATATCCCTAAGTATGAACCGAATGTAAATGTCAGACGGAGGTCAGACGGAGGTTTATAGTAAGCCGTTTGGCGGTATTTTCGAATTAAGATTTATTTCGCGTAGTCGATCGTGCGGCTTTCGCGTATCATATGAACTTTGATCTGACCGGGATATTCGAGTTCATTCTCGATCTTTTTAACGATTTCACGGGCAACGATAATCATTTGATCGTCGTTAACAAGTTCGGGTTTTACCATAATTCGGATTTCGCGGCCTGCCTGGATAGCGAAGGATTTATCGACGCCTTCGAATTCGTTGGCGATTTCTTCGAGCTTGGTCAGGCGCTTAATGTAGTTTTCGAGATTTTCACGTCTTGCACCGGGACGGGCAGCGGAGATCGCGTCAGCGGCTTGAATAATGAGAGCCGTGATGGAGGTCGCTTCAACATCGCCGTGATGCGCTTCGATGGCGTTGATGATCTCTTTGGATTCTTTGTATTTACGGGCAATTTCCACACCGAGCTGTACGTGGGAGCCTTCCACTTCCTGCGTGAGAGCCTTACCGATGTCGTGGAGAAGACCGGCGCGTTTGGCAACCGTGCTGTCCACACCAAGCTCGTCCGCGATGATTCCGGCAAGCAGGGAGACTTCAATGGAGTGAGCAAGGACGTTCTGACCGTAACTCGTGCGGTATTTGAGTCGTCCGAGGATCTTAACGAGTTCGGGGTTAATTCCGTGGATACCGGTTTCAAAGGTGGCACGTTCGCCGGCCTGTTTGATCGCGGTTTCGACTTCGCGGCGGGATTTTTCCACCATTTCTTCGATTCTCGTCGGGTGGATACGTCCGTCGGAGATGAGCTTTTCAAGAGCCAGACGGGCAACCTCGCGGCGAACGGGGTCGAAGCTGGATACGGTGATGGCTTCGGGGGTGTCGTCGATGATGAGGTCAACCCCG
>JAZRNC010000057.1:0-6819 GCA_045647965.1 Eubacteriales bacterium
TTGGCCTCCGACTTGCTGTGTTCCATGATTGGTATCGCGGGGATTGCGGGAGGTGCTGCGGCGGTTGGCTGCTGTTGTCAAATGGTCGGATTTGCTGTTTGCAGTTTCCGTGAAAACCGTTGGAACGGTATCGTTTCCCAAGGTCTTGGTACGTCCATGCTTCAAATGGGGAATATCTGCCGTCACCCGCAGATCTGGATTCCGCCGACACTTGCGTCTGCCATTTGCGGACCGCTGTCAACGATGGTATTCAAATTGGAATGTGTCGGAGTGACTGCGGGTATGGGCACGTGCGGTCTTGTTGGCCCGATCGGAATTTTGTCTGTGACCGAAAACGCTACCCTTATGTGGATGGGTATTGCGCTCTGCTGCTTTATTCTCCCTGCCGTACTGTCCGTAGTGTTTACCGAAATTATGCGAAAATTCGGCTGGATCCGTGATGGATATATGAAACTTGACGCATAAGTGGTCACGGAAATAAGAAATAATGGGAAAGGATATTGAAAATCATTAAAAATATGGTATAATAATAGTATCATATAACATAATGATAGGAGATAACGATGCCGCAGGAGAAAACCGGCAAAAAAGTAATTGCCGTCAACCGTAAAGCGAGACATGATTATTTCGTCGAAGATACGTACGAGGCTGGGATTGCTCTGTTTGGTACGGAAGTGAAAAGCCTGCGACAGGGGCAGGTGAATTTGAAGGACTCTTATTGCAGAGTCATCGATAATGAACTGTACGCACTCGGTGTACATATCTCTCCGTATGAAAAGGGAAATATTTTCAACAGAGATCCGATGCGTGAAAAGAAGCTTTTGATGCACAAAAGAGAAATCTTGAAGCTCGGACAGTACGTGACGCGCGACAGTTATACGCTTGTACCCCTTTCTCTGTATTTTTCCGGATCCAACGTAAAAATGGAAGTCGGGCTTTGCAAGGGTAAAAAACTCTGGGATAAACGCGAATCGGATGCTAAAGCCGAAGCAAAGCGTGAAATCGAGAGAGTTGCCAAATCCAGAAGCAAAAATAATCGATACGACGATTAAACGATAGTACGATTAAGAAAAAACGAATTTTTGACGGAAAACTTGCATTTTTAAAAGAAATATAGTATAATAATATGGATGGCAGATATGCCGTCCATCCTCATGGGGACGTAAAGGTTTCGACGGGGATTTTGAAGTGTGATAAGCGGGTAGAGGTTGGGGAACCTCTTAAATCATCCCTAACTTAAAATTAAACGCTAACAATAAAGTAGCTCTCGCTGCCTAAGGGCGGCTGTCCGTTCGGAGAGTGCCACGGCTCCGAAGTGTCCCGATTGGGAGTGCGTCCACATTGACCACGGCATCAAATGAGTGGCGTACGTGAACGGTGATTTTGCTTTTGTAACCGTCATGCAATAAAAGGCTACTGACAGGCAAACTTGAGTGCCGGTGTGTCTGTCAGGAATATAAAAGACACTCTGCACCCGGAGAAAGTTGCATGGATAGGTTTTCGGACGCGAGTTCGACTCTCGCCGTCTCCATCTGTTTTTTATCCCTCGCTGAAGAATCTTGTTGGCGAGGGAGTATCTTTTATGTGATATATTTTCAGGAGAAATATAATGGAAAGAGTTGGATATTTCAACGGAACGATCGGAAACTATGACGAGATGACGGTTCCGTTTGCGGATCGATCGATTTTTTATGGAGATGCGGTGTACGATGCTGTGCTGGTTCTTGACCGCCGTCCCTTTGCGTTGGATATGCACCTCGATAGATTATACAGAAGTTGTGGTATGACGGAAATTCCGTTTGATATGCCGCGTGATCTCCTCAAAAAAGAGATCGGCCGTTTGCTTGATGCCTCTGCTATGGGAAGCGTGATGCTCTATCTTCAGGTAACGAGAGGGGCAGCGCCGAGAAAGCACGAGTACCCGGTGGATACAAAACCCAATCTCTTAATGTTTACGGCATCCGCGACCGTACCACCGAGAGATAAGCGCGCGAGTCTGCTCAGTATCGAGGATATGAGATTCAAATATTGCAATATAAAAACGACTAACCTTCTGCCAAACGTGTTTGCGGCACAAAAGGCAACGGCTGCCGGAGCAACCGAAGCACTTCTTCACCGTGGAGATCGCGTGACAGAAGCAGCGCACAGCAGTATTCTTATGATAAAAAATGGTACCGTGGTTATGCCGCCGCTTGACGAGTTGATCTTACCCGGCATCACTCGCGCGATCGTTCACGAAGAGTGTGAGGCAGCGAACATTCCTGTGGAGATTCGTGTGTTCACTGTGGACGAACTGATGAATGCGGACGAGATTATCCTCTGTAGTACGACGAAAAACGTTGTTTACGTATATGAAATCGACGGAAAACCCGTGGGTGGCAAGGATAGAGCGCTCGGTGAGCGGATCCAGGATCTGGTTGCTGAAAGAGTATACCGTGAGACGGGTGTCAGAGTATAAATACCCGCGAATTAAAAAAAAACGCAGTTTGCCCAACTTCTCATAAGGAAGCCGGTGGTTTTGATTCGCCTCTGGCGAGTGATATTGCATCGCAGTGATATTCGTCTTGCGACGAGTGATATTCGCTACGCGAGTTTTATGGCGAATAAAATATCACTAAAGCCGCAGTCTTTAATATCACTCCGACGGAGGCGGAATATCACTCTTGCTTTCTCTGCTGATTTATGTTATAATGAGGCTAACGAAAAGCCTCCCTCCGAGAGGGAGGGGGACCGCGTTAGCGGTGGGAGGAGCCTGCGAGACTTTGAGTTTAGATTAGCTTTATTGTAACGCACTCTCCCTCAGTCAGCTTCGCTGACAGCTCCCTCCCGGAGGGAGCCTTTGGGTACGCTCAACTTTAGGGGGATAGGCTTTGCCCGAAGCCTTTGTAATACAAAGGCGAAACCGGCAATAAAACAGAACGATAAATAAGAATTTGTTTGATATTTCGGAGGTAGAGTATGCAAAAGGTTCGGATTTATGAAATACCAGATTGTAAAATGGTTTCATCAGGGGTTGGTATGTTTGGCGATGGTGTTTTGGAAAGGTTTGATGATTGGCTTTCAACATTACCTCGTGGAATTTACCCAAAAGATTTTTTGTTTTGGGATTGCTCACGCAATGAAAAGCAAGGATTTAACTGGATTTATATATACGAAGATGGGCTGAGCGTGCCAGGAGACCTTACAATCATAGATTTTAAAGGCGGTCTTTATGCAGTCACAACAGATATAGACCAGAAAACAGATATGGATGTTATGAATGCGGAGATAGACACTTTTTTAATGGAAAGCGGTTTTGAACGTGATAAATCACGTCCTGATTTAGGAAATGTTATTACCAGCCCACGTGTAAAAGAAACATTGGGATATGAACAAATGAATTATTGGACCCCGATTAAGGAAAAGTAACTATCACGTCAAATTCCAATTTATCTAATAGAATAAAACGAACCCCGACAGATTTTTTTCAATCTATCGGGGTTAACTCTTTGTTTACTGTGGAGCAAATTTGCATCTGTGAGCAAACTTCCTTATGAGAAAGAGCCTTTTGTCTGCGTTTTTTTGAAAAACTATTGCTTTTTGTGCTTTTATTGTGTATAATTGCCGTAGCACTAATGGACTGTGCGACAAATTTCAACCGGGTTAACTATTTACTTTGAATGAATGTGACAAGGAGATACGTATGAGTAACATTACAATTGGCGGTACATCTTTATCTGAATACCGTTTTGTGTACGGAGACGATGCGTGTGAAAAATTCGCGGCGTCGGAGCTGAAATCCTATTTTGAAAAAATCACGGGCGAAGAATTTCCGAACAACGGCAAAAAAACGATTCGCCTGTGTGTCGATAAAAGCTGCGGTCTTTGCAGAGACGGCTTTAAGATCACAAACACGGAAGAGGAGCTTTCCGTTGTCGGTGGCGGCGGAAGCGGCGTCATCTACGGTGCGTATGAAATTTTAGAGAAATACCTCGGCGTGAGATTCTTCACACCCGATCTTGAAAAGCTCGGCGAAGGCGGCGATATTCCGCTCGGTGAGTTTACGTATGAACCCGTGTTCCGTGACCTTCGTCAGTCCGACTGGCCGTGCGGCAGAGATGTCAAGTGGAGCGTCAAGAACCGTATCAATGACCTCGAATCCATTCCGGAAGAAATGGGTGGACATTTCAAATGTGCAAACAGTATGTGTCATACGATGGAACAGATTCTCGGTGTTCCGCAGAGCGAGCAGCCGTGTCTTTCTGATCCGAAACATCTTGAAACAGCAATTGCGTATGTACACGATATTCTCGCGAAGAATCCGAACGTGGAGATCGTCGAAGTGTCGCAGAACGATAACCACAACGTATGTACCTGCGAAAAATGTGCGGCTGTGGATGCGGAAGAAGGAAGCCAAATGGGTACGATGATCCGATTCGTCAATGCCGTAGCGGATTCTATCAAAGATGAATATCCGGACGTGGCAATCCGTACGTTCGCGTATCTGTATACCCGTAAGCCTGCTAAAACCGCTCCTCGCGACAATGTAATCATTCGTCTTTGCTCCATTGAGTGCTGCTTCTCCCATCTTCTGAGCGACCCTACTTGTGAACGTAACGGTGAATTCATCCGTGATATTATGGATTGGGGCAAGATTTGCAAACGCGTTACTGTCTGGGATTACGTAACAAACTTCAAACACTATATTGCACCGTTCCCGAACTTTGATACGATGCGTCACAATATGCGATTCTTTGCAGAAAATGGCGCAAGCGGTATGTACCCGGAGGGGAACTACCAGTGTAAGAGTGGAGAATTTGCAGAACTGAGAGCGTATCTTCTCGCGAAACTGATGTGGAACCCCTACATGAGTGATATCGAATACTATACATATATGAATGAGTTCCTGGAAGCGTACTATGGCGATGGTTGGCGGTATATCCGCGCGTTTATTGACTTTACGACAAACGAAGCGAAGCAGAACCATATGAGATGCTATGCAGATCCCCGTGATATCGTTGCGCCTGATATGGTCAAGGCGATGAAGCCGACAATTGAAAACTGGTGGAATGCGGCAGAAGCGATGGCAGGGGATAAGATCGAGAACGTTAAGCGTTCACGTCTTCAGTGGACGTATCTCACGCTTTGGGGCGACTATGACAAAGACAGAGCAGAGAAGTTCTACAATGATACGGTAGAGATGGGTATCCGTTGGTCTGAAAGCAGACGTATGCAGCCGAAGGCTGAATTTGATAAATACATCGGTGAATGGTGTATAAAAAAGAATTTCCAACTCTAATTTTTGAATATTTTACAGAGAGATTATTGTCAGAAACAATACAAAACTATTTGATGCTATTTGGAGGATGCTATGTCAAACATTACCATTAACAATTATCCCATTGCAATGTATCGTATTATCACGGGAGACGATGCGTGTGAAAAATACGCGGCAGCGGAGTTGAAATCCTATTTTGAAAAGATTACGGGTGAGGAGTTTAAGAATGACGGAAGCAAGATCATTCGTTTGATGTCGGATGCGAATCTTGGACTCTGTGCCGATGGCTTCACGGTTAAGAATACCGAAGATGAACTTTTCATCGTTGGTGGTGGCGGAAGCGGTGTCATCTACGGTGTGTACGATATTCTCGAAAAATATCTTGGTGTGAGATTCATTTCTGCCGAGATTGAGAAACTCGGCGATGGCGGCGATATTCCTCTCGTTGAATATACCGACGAGCCGCTCATCTATGCGTATCGTTCGTGTGATCTTGTGGGGACCTCTGACGAATGGAAAATCAAGAATCGTGTTGCCGCGTACGGTCCGCAGTTTATCGAAACATCAACGAAAAAACAAAAATTCCGCTCGATTGGTGGATGTCACACGATGGCAAATATTTTTGGGGTTTCGCAAGACAAAGAACAACCATGCCTGTCCGACCCGAAGAACTTCGAAGTGGCGATGGAGTATATCCGTCGTGAAATGAAGAATAATCCGGACGCGAATGCAATCGATATTTCTCAGAACGACAACTACAACCACTGTACCTGTGAACGCTGCGCGGCAATTGATGCAGAAGAAGGAAACCATATGGGTTCTCTGATGCGTTTTATCAACGCGGTAGCAGAACAAACCGAAAAAGAGTTTCCCGGCGTGATGATTCAGACATTTGCGTATACATACTCTCGTACGCCCTGCAAAACTCCTCCGAGAGATAACGTATCCATCCGTTTTTGCACGATTGAGGGATGCTTTGCGCATCCCCTGGATTCGTCGTGTGAAGAAAATCAGCAGATCAGAAGCGATATGATTGCGTGGGGGAAGCAATGCAAGTGTATCACCGTATGGGATTACGTAATTAACTTCAGAAACTATCTTGCCACATTCCCGAACTTCTTTACACTGCGCGAAAATATGCGTTTCTTCGCCGAAAACAACGTGATCGGTATTTATCCGGAAGGGAATTATCAATCGATCAATGGGGAATTTGGTGAACTTCGCGCCTATCTTCTCGCAAAATTGATGTGGAATCCGATGATGTCGGAGAAGGAATACTGGACTCATATGGACGAATTCCTGGAAGGATATTACGGAGACGGCTGGCGTTACATTCGTGCGTATATTGACTTTACCTGTGCAGAAATGAATCGCGGACACCTCCACTGTACAATTGACCCGCTTAATATTTTGTCGGCGGATATGATCAAGACAATGTACGATACGGTTGAAAACTGGTGGAATGCGGCAGAAGCGATGGCAGGAGACAAGCTCGAAAATGTCAAGCGCTCCCGTCTTCAGTGGACGTATCTCTCTCTTTGGGGTAAGTATGACAAGGATCG
>JAZRNC010000058.1:0-5004 GCA_045647965.1 Eubacteriales bacterium
ATGGTCTGGTGAAAATTGATGTTACCGAACTTATGAACCATCGCGCTGACAGTATTAAGTTTGAGTACGAGTTTGACCCCGAGCATACCGATGTTCCGTGCGTGGATCTTCCGGAGGATATAACGATTCCGAAAAACGGGATCCGCGTGGTCGGTGTATGTGACGACTCCTTTGGCTGTATGATGATGAAAGCGACCGTTACGGTTTCTTACGTGACACCGTGCGCGAGATGTCTTGACGACGTGGAGGAAACTCTCACGTTCGATATCGAGCGTATGATCATGACGGAACGGATTGCCGAATCGGTTCAGTACGGCAAGGACGAGGAATGGGACGGCGTAACGGATGACGTAATCTACGTGAACGATGCCTCCATAATCCCCGATGCCGATATCATCGAAGAGGTCGCGCTGGAGCTTCCTATGTTCGTTCTTTGCAGTGAGGATTGTCTCGGACTGTGTCAGAGATGCGGAAAACCCCTTAAAGATGGCGACTGCGGCTGTAAAGAAGAAAAAACAATCAATCCAAAGCTCGCAATTTTGCAAAAACTACTTGATAATCAGGAATAAGTATGGTATAATATACTGTACTGTGTATAAATCACCTGACAACAACACCGAGGGAGGTTGGAAAAATGGCTGTACCGAAGAGAAAAACATCTAAGGCAAGACGTGACAAGAGACGTTCCAATGTCTGGAAGCTCGAAATGCCCGGAATGGTAAAATGTTCCCACTGCGGCGAATATAATATCGCTCACCGCGTGTGCAAGGCTTGTGGATATTATGACGGCAAGCAGATTATTAACAAAACTGAAGAAGCGTAACATAAAGAATCCGTGCTGCCGATAGGTATCACGGATGCGCTTTTTTTGGGAGGTTTTTATGCATTGTGTTCCAAAGCAGCAGAATGAGCGCGGCGTGAATCTCATCTTCGGCGCGGCGCTTGCCGTGGGTGGCGTGTGTTACGCCGTGCCGATTTTCGCAGAAAGGGCGGGAGTTGCCGTGTGGACGCTGCCGTTCTCCGTCGCCACATTTTTTTGCCTCATCGCGGCGGTATTTGTTCTCGTGCGTTATCGGATGACGGGATTTCGCTATTCCATTGTGATGAAGGACGAAAGGGACTCCGCGCTTGATCCCTGCCTTGTAACCGTCGATGGGGGCGGGGATATCCGTCGGTTTCCTGCCGAATATCTCGATTTTATCGTGAGGAAGAGGCAGGGGGCGCGGGCTGAGGTAATGGAATGCGTGCTCGGAATGAGTGACCTTGTCGAAGTGATTCCGCTTTCCAAAGGCGGCGAGAGCAAAAAGAGCGTACGGGAAAAATATCGCGCCGACGGATTTGTGTTCTACGACTATACGCTGACGCTTGGTGTACGCGATGTGCTTGAGCTTGTGTTTGTGGACGGAAACCGTTACGTCGGGGTGATTATCGAGCCGTCCGACGAGTTTAGCGCTTTTCTCATGGGATTTAAAAAATAGAAAACGCATGACGTTTTTATTTTAAATTTTTTAGAATATTCAAGGAGGACTTTTTGAGATGAAAAAGATCATATCACTGGGGATTGTCGCTGTTATGCTTCTTTCTTTGCTGTCGACGTCCGTGGTCTTTGCGTTTGGGGCAAAGTCTCCCGAAAAGCAAGAGATCATTCACGTAGAAACGGTGATCAAACCGAAGTACGAGGCGGCGGCCGCTTTCAACGATGGATATGCGGCAGTTAAGATCGACGGAAAATACGGAATGATCGATAAATCGGGAAAGCTGGTCCTGGAAGCGAAGTACGACGCGCTGGGAAATGCTTCGGAAGGATACGTAATCGCTGCATTGAACGGGGAAATGTATATTGTAAACCTTGAAGATGGCAGTGAGATCCGCCCGACGTATAAGACGTACGATCTTATGCAGGGGGAAGTATACGATCCGACAACCGATTCGTATCACTGGGTAGAGGTCGAACGTTCTTTCCATTGCGACGGTGACATTCCCGTTACTGCATTTGTGCAGGAGGGTGTCGTTAATCTGAACGGCTGGCCGGTGCTGACCGACGGAACAGTTCTTGTAGATACATATGAATGGGTTACGAATCGCGAGATGATCGGCCCGTGTGTGGGTGGCTTGATCCCGCTCCGTTTTACGGGGTATTGGATTTCGGTAGAGTTTATTGATAAAACGGGGAATACCGTAAAAACGGTATATCAGGAAGATTATTCCCAGACGGTAAACGGCTGGTCGGATGTTACGCTGTGTGCTTTTCCTTCCAACGATGACCGTATTGTATGGATGCCGGCAACCTCGTTTGATGAAACGACATATATGTATTACGGAAAATACGGAGTGCTTGACAGTAATTATCGGACGATCGTTCCGCCGACCTACGAAAACATCCGATATGCTCTGAACGGTGAGTTTTTCGTGAACGGACTTTTGGTTGTGATGCTTGACGGAAAGTACGGTGCGATCAATAGAGATGGTGACGTAGTCATTCCGTGTGAATACGAGTATCTGGAAGTGTTTGCGGAGCCGTATTCGTTTGCGAGAAAAGATGGCGTGGGATACGTTGTGGATATGACGGGAAAACGCTGTGAAATCGTTGGTGTGAACGGCGCGAAGGTCGATATTCAAGCGTGCAGTGTTTTTAATGAAAAAGGAATTGCTGTAGCGTACGACGCCATATCGGAAGCTGCGGTATGCATCAAGTATGACGCCGATCTTGGCAGCGCATACGTGGTTCCTACCGATGAAAAACTCGATATTACCGTGTTTATTCCCGATTTTGAAAACGGATTTAACGGAGATACCGAAGTTCGCGGGATTGAGGATGACTTGGTTCCCTCCGAGAAAAACGGCAAATGGGGATATGTTCGTATGACATTGGGTGATAAGTCTGATTTTGAGAAGGATCTCGAAGAGGACGACGAAGACGACAAGGATGAAGACGATAAGGAAGATGAAAAATCGTCTCTTTTGGAAAACCCGATCGTCCCTGTAGCGATCGCTGTGAGCGTGGTCGTCCTTGGCGGCGGCGGATACGCGCTTGTTTACGTCCTGCACCATAGAGTTCCGCGCGGCAAGAAATAAACGGAAATTACAAACCGCAGTTTTTGCACTGCTCGATGAGTGAATATTAAATAATCCAAGCAAATATGAAAATACCCCGACAGGTCACTTCAAGCGGATCTGTCGGGGATTTTTTATCATTAGGGGGCTTATTTCGATACGATGGCGTTGAATTTGTCAAAGTAGAGCTTGCCGAGCGTGTAGAGGGACTGGCGGGAGAAGTGGATGGCATCGTTTACCCAACCGTAGGGGTGATCGACGTGATCCTGACGGTTGGAATTGAGTCCTTCCGTTTCCACGAATGCAGAGTGGCCAAGGTCGCGGCAAACGGCGCGGATAGCATCGACAACGGGAGTACATTTGTCGGAGTTGTCGTCCTCCCAATCGTGCACAAAGTCTCCGGCGATAAACGGAAGATCGGGTGTGCCAAACGTCTCGCGTACACAGTTTACAAGGGCGGAGAGATTGCCGTAGTGCTGTTCATAGGTGGCACCGCATTGCGCGTCTGACTCGCCCTGATGCCAAAGAAGAGCAGTAAGGCGGTTTTCGGGGTTCAATTCCAGAGCGGCGCGCGTCATATCCATCATTCGAAGGTGGAGAGGATCGGTGAGCTTCCAGTGATCGCTCAAAAACGCCGTTCCACCGACCGCACAGCGCAAGATCAGAAGATTTCTGTCCTCGGCGAGTTTTCCTGCGTTCCTGTATTCGCGGGCGAAGGAGAGAGAAAAATTGCTGAATATCCCGTTGTTGACCACCGTTTCCGTGGCGAGGGCTATGGTCATATCGGGATTCAGATACCAAACACGCTTGTCCGGCTGGTAAGGAGTGAGGGCGGGACCTGCACCGTATCCTTCCGCATTGGATTGACCTGCCAGAATAATAATATCAAATTTTTCGTTGGCAAAATTTTTCATTGTAGCGTATCTCCGTGTAGGGTGGATAGTTTTTTGAAATCGGTATTACAAAAACAAAAAAGACCAAGCATCGCTTGATCTTTTGTTTCCGAATGGGGGAAGGTGGATTCGAACCACCGAAGGCGTTGCCAGCAGATTTACAGTCTGTCCCCTTTGGCCACTCGGGAATTCCCCCTGGAGCTGGTGATCGGAGTCGAACCAACAACCTGCTGATTACAAATCAGCTGCTCTGCCATTGAGCCACACCAGCGTGATATTTTGTTTTTCGGAGAGGGTGTCTCTCGCGAACGATAATATTATATCACACAGAGGGTGGCTTGTCAAGCCTTTTCCGAAAAAAATATAAATCTTTTTTTATTTAAACGTTTTTAGCGTTTTTCGTCGGAAAGATCCGAGAGAATAGCAAGCGCGGCATCAATCACCGCAGAAATATCTCCCGTGTCAACGACGTTTGATGCCGTTTTCGGATAGCGGATGGGGAAGGTCAGTGCACAGGCGGGAATACCGTTTGTCTGCCGCATTACGGTGGAGAGATTCGTGATGCCCCCGCATTCGGCGAGGATTTTGTGCGGAATGGCGCGGCATCGGATAGCGTCTGCTGCTTTTGTGGTGAATTCTCGGTCGTAGAGCACTCTGCCGTCGGCAAACGGTACGATAACACCGTCGCCAAGCGTGTAGTCTTTTCCGCGACATCCCGCTGAACAGTCTTCCGTTGCCGCACCGATCAGAATGGCGGCATCCGGACGGACGACGTTTGCGGTGGAGGCGGGGATAGCTCCGCTGTTTTGCAGTCCGCGTACGGTGAAGGAAACGTACACGTCGAACGACAGTTTTGTATCGTTTTGGGAAAGATGCTCGAGGATGGCACAGAGAATGGCACATCCCACGCGGGAGGCGAGCGCCTTTCCCTTGATGTTTCGTACGTTCTCGCCGAAGCGTACGCATTTCGAGCGGAACGTACCGACCGCGCCGACGGGAACGAGTGCGGCGGCAGATTCTTCACTGTCGGCACCGATATCGACGTACAGATCGGTCA
>JAZRNC010000059.1:0-9114 GCA_045647965.1 Eubacteriales bacterium
GTTTTCGTTCATCTGCTCACCTCCTTGTTGGTTTTTAGAAGCTTCTGCCTTAATAGTGAAAGAAAAATGATTTGGTTAACGTTTTTGTGGGAAAATTTTTAAAAAATCGGATTTTACAAGGGAGGGAGAGAAACTTTTTGAAAAACGCGCCTCTCCCTCCCCATCCCCCACCCACACCTCAAAAACTTTTATGGAAAGGGGAATGTGACAAATACGGGTATGTTTTATACCGATATACCCCATAATTTATTTTTATCTGTTTTTTAAAGGATGTGGACGGGGGAAGGAAAACTTTTTCGATAAAAATTTCCTTCCCCCGAAGATTGTTACAGAATATTTTCGTTGTAGACGGCACGGCAGCCACCGATGAATTTCGGGCGAGTCCGTGCGGCGAGAATGAGCGCTTCTCCGATATTTTTGACACTCAGACGAACGGGGACAGCCACTTCCTTCAGATGCATACCGATGAGCGTACCACCGATATCAAGACCGACGTCGGCAGAAATATGTTCGAGGACGATCGGAGCGGCAAAGGAACGATAGGCAAAAGAAGCGAAAGAGCCACCGGCTTTTGGCTGGGGGACGACGTTGACGGGAGCGAGCACACCGCAGGCAAGAGCTGCCGATACGGCTTCTCGTTCGACGACGATGGCGCGGTTGAGATGCTCACAGCACTGCGCGGCGATCCATACCCCTTTTTCTTCGGCGGCACGGGAAATTCCCTCGAACAGAGCCTCTGCCGTTTCGGGAGAGGAGAATTTTCCGATCGTTCCTCCGCAAACCTCCGAGGTGGAACAGCCGATGACGAGAATTCCGTTTTTTTGTACGTTCGACACCTGAAGCAGTTCAGAGACGGCGGCATATGCCTGTTCTTTTATTTCGGTGAGAGTATCCATAATAACATTCCCTTCTGTGGTAACGTGATTTTCAGTAGTATAGGTTATTCATATAAACGAATGTAATCTTCGATAAAACCGACGACGTCATCCGTGACGTGATCGGCTATTTTCTTGACGGGATCGGCGGCGTTTTCGACGGCAACGGATACGTCAGCCGCTTCAAACATCGGGAGATCGTTGAGGTTATCTCCAAAACAAACGATTCGTCGGGCGTGGGTGTATTTTTTCAGAAATTCCACGGCGTGCTTTTTTGATGCCAGCGCAGAAAACACTTCCAGATACCATACATCGTCGTAGGAATCCTTGTAGCAAGCGGTGTTCAGATCATGTAGAGTGCGGACGCGGTCATTGATCGCGCGGATTTTGTCCCCATCGCCGATCGCGCAGATATAAATGGGCTCGCCGCAGGCTTTTGACATATCGTCAATTTGCAGAAACGGTTTTTTGTATCGGACAACACGCTCCTCCATAAACGCGCGCATCGGGGGTGTCGTGATGGCGCGATAGTACGTTTTCAGCGGATCTCCGTCAAGAATATCATCGGTGTCGATCGTATAGAGAAACGGCTCGATGCCCTCTCTTGAAAATGCCTCGAGGATCTGCGGGAGAGAGTCCGTCGGGAGAGCGGCGGAGTGAACGTATTCGCCCTGCTGCATATCTCGCACGAGAACGCCGTTCATCAATGCCATAGGAATCGGGATGTTCACACCGTGTAAAATACGGCTCACGGAACGAACGGTTCGCGCGGTGGCGTAGGTGATTCTGACTCCACGATCGGTGAGTGCGTTGAGGCGTTCGACGTACCCCTCAGGGAGCGCGGCGTTTTTGTCGAGAAGGGTTCCGTCAAGATCCGATATAAAAAGCGTATCGGAAAGGGGCGTATCCGTTATTGTCATAATTGTTCACCGTCCGTGTTTGTTTTGTTTTCCGCCGTTTTTTTTGATTTTTTACGGCGTGAGGCAAAAAAATCTTGCAGAATAGCGCGGCATTCCCGTTCGCGTACGCCAATGGTGATGCGCGGTTTGTGATTCAGCGGATAGGAATTTAAGTTGATGAGGGTTCCCATAGCTCCTGCGCGGTTGTCTTTTGCCCCATAGACAAGGCGGGGGAGTCTTGCACACCAAGCAGCACCCGCGCACATCGGACAAGGCTCAAGGGTGACGTACATGGTACATCCGACGAGCCGCCACCCGCCGAGCTTCTCACACGCCGTACGGATCGCGGAGGTCTCCGCGTGGTACACAGCATCTCGAAACGTTTCTCTGCCGTTATAATCCGCGGAGAGAATATGCCCATCTTTGACGATCACACAGCCGACGGGGACTTCTCCCTCAGCGGCGGCTTGACGGGCGAGGGTGAGAGCGGCCCCCATAAAATAGTCGTCGATTTCTCCCTCCGGCATCGAAGATATTTGTTCGGCGGAAGAAACATACGGGGCAAGGAGACGGGAGATGGTATCCTGCCTGATTTTTAAAAGGGATTGGCGTTCGTTTTCCATAGTTATCGCACCTTATTCCTCTGCGTACGCTGCCGAATTGTGTTTTATGATGTCGATTCGCTTTATCGCGGCGAGAATGATGAACGATAGGAGTCCTGCGGCAACGAGGATGACGTCGGTGTAATAGATAAGCTCTTCAAAATCCGCGAGTGCCGTTGACCAGAGGAGGGAACGGAGATTGATTAAGGTGTGAATGACGATCACGGTGGATAGTCTTCCCGTTTTTTCGATGATGATACCGAAGACGATACCGCTTGCGAGGGCGAAGATCATCCCGTAAATGGAATCGTGAATGATGGCGAACATAATGGCTTGTACAAGACAACCGAACGAGGGATGCATCATCCGGAGCTCCCCATAGAACAGCCCACGAAAGAGGTACTCTTCCGCGATGGGATGTACGAGGCAGAGCGAGAGGATTGTAGCGACACCGAGGGAACGTGAGTTTCCGGCTTCTCCCGAGAGGGCGGTGATAAAGAACATCAGCACGATCAGTGCTCCCACTCCAAACAGAACGTACAGTGCCGCAACACCACGGCGGCATTTTTCGAGGGGAGCGATGGGGGAGGCGGCGCCGTCGTTTTCTTCTTCGGTGGATAGCTCGGTGTCAAATTTAATGATCTTAAAGAAGGTCACCCCACCTGCGGCAGACAGAACGAAGGAGATGAGATCCGCCATAAACCGATCCATGCGCAGATAGACGAATAAGATCAGCAAAAGCTGCTGAATGAGTACCATAATAAAAAACGGCACGAGTACGTGAATGATGAGGTTGATATTTCGTCTTTCCATAGGGTCACCTCCGATCTTTTTGTCATCTTGATTATCTGACTGAATAAACTGAAAAATTTTCGTTGTGCGGACTTACAGCGCACTCAACATAATAAGAAAATACACGATCATACCGATTGCCGAGGACGCCGCAAGGAATAAAGTGCAGTTTTTGATCGTTTTTATCATCGTGAGCTGCTTATATAAAAGGTATTCTTTCTTTTCCTCTTCGGACAGATCCGTTTCGTAAACGGTATAGAATTCTTTCCCGGAGGTCTCTCCGTTGTCATACACATAGGCGTGAACTCCCTCTGGGAGAGGTTCGCCCTTTTTTAAAAGTTCTTGGTACGCTTTGTTCTCCTTTTTTTGTGCAGGGGATCTTTTGCAGTAAACCGTACTCGAATTTACGGTAGCGCAATTCCGAGCGCAGATCGTTCGCTTCCGTTGCCATAGGGTTACCTCCTTGAAAAAATGTTTTTTGTTTATTTTACGATGGTGCCGGCGGCGATGACGGTGTCATCCCGATACATCACGGCAAACTGTCCGGGGGAGGGGGCGCGCTGTGGTTCGTCGAATTCGAGGATACCGCCCGTTTCGGACGTTCTGTGGAAGATGGCGGCGGATTCGCGGTGCGCGTAACGGAGTTTTGCGGTACATCTTGCGTCACTGTCGAAGATTTTTGGGTCGGAGGGGAAATTCAGCTGTGAGAGCTCGACGGTTTTACGGAATAAGCCTTCCTCATCGCCAAGAACGACAGTGTTGGTCGCGGCATCCTTCGAGAGGACGAACGCGTGCTTGCCGAGGGAAATACCGAGTCCTTTGCGCTGACCGATCGTGTAACACCACTGTCCTTTGTGCTGTCCAAGGATATCGCCCGCTTCGTTTACGTAATTACCGGGGATGGGGGAGATGCCCGTGTGACGCGCAATGAATCCGACGTAATCGCCGTCGGGGATGAAGCAGATATCCTGGCTGTCGCGTCGGTGTGCGTTCACGAGGCCGTGTTTGTCGGCAAGCTGACGAGCTTCGGCTTTTGTAAGCTCTCCGAGAGGGAATACGGCGCGCCGCAGTTGTTTCTGTGAGAGAAGGGATAGAACGTACGACTGATCTTTGGTTGGATCGGCGGCTTTTTTCAGCCAAACGTATCCACCGTCTTCCACGAGCCTTGCGTAATGTCCCGTGATGATCTTGTCATATCCGTTTTTGTCTGCAAAATCGGCAAGAAGACCGAATTTGATCTCTCGGTTGCACACAACGCAGGGGTTTGGAGTACCGCCGCGGAAATATTCTTCGGTGAAGTAGTCGATCACCGCTGCTTTAAATTCGTCGTAGGCGCGGTGGGAGATGTGTGCGGTGTTTTGCGAGGCACACACGGCGGCCGCGTCACGCACGTTTTGCCTGTCAAGAGGGTCACTGGCATCCGCAGACAGAGTCAATGTCAGACCAACGACGGAATCTCCCGAAAACATCTCTCGGGAAAGAAGGAGGGCGACGCTGGAATCCACGCCGCCGCTCATAGCGATCAAATGCTTTTTTTGCATACTCATTGTTTCTCTCTTTATTTGATAGGTTGTGGGATATTATTTAATATCGCAGAGAGGGCGAATTTCATATCCCTGGTCGCGGATATAGTCGATCAAGTCACCGAGAACGGCAGCGTTTGTTGTGGACTGCGCGTGCAGAAGGTATACGCATCCGTTGTGAAGTCCCTTCTTGAGCGTTTCAAGCGCGAGTTCGGGGGCGAGCTGATTGTTTGTGTCGTAATCCTTGTAGGTGAACGACCAGAGCGCGGTGCGAATTCCCAGTTTGTCGGCGAGCTTGAGTGCCCATTCGTTGGTAGCACCTTCCGGGGGACGCATATACGTGACGGAGGGGATACCGGGGAAGTTTGCGTAGAGATAATTTTCTACATCTTCGATTTCTTTGATGAAATCGGCGACGCTGAGAGTCGTGAGATTGGGGTGACTTGCTGTGTGGTTTCCGACCATATGTCCTTCGCTTATCATACGGTTAATGAGATCGTGCTCCGTTTTTGCGTAGGGAAGTGTAACGAAGAAAATGGCGGGAACGTCTTTTGCCTTCAGCGTATCGAGAATGTCACCGGTGCATCCGTACTCGTATCCGCAGTCAAACGTGAGATAAACGACCTTCGATTCTGTGTCGCCGCGGTAAATGCCGTTGTACTGATTTACAAGATCAACGGTGGATTTGTATCTATCCCAACCGTAAGTGACATTTCCCGTGGTAAGATCGCGTACGACGTTTCCGGCGTACCAAGAGCCATTGGAGCCTTTTGCCGCATCAACAAAATGTTCTCTGGATGTGGTGTCGAGATCGGAGAAATCAAGTCCATCGCGGACAGGACGCTTGTTATAATAATGATAGACGCCGTCGATTTTTGCCCAGAGCTTTCCATCGGGGGTCGGGTTATCGGGTGTGGGATCCACAAAACCGGATTCGGAGTCCGATTCGCTTTCAGAATCCGATTCGGATTCCAGACCGCTTTCCGTCGGGATACGCTCATCCTCGGGGAGACGTTCGATGCCGACGTCATCCGACAAGGGGTCGTCCGATCCCATGCAGGATGCAAGAAGAAGCAGAGAGAGGAGAGCAGCGCTTATTTTTAAAATATTTCTTTTATGTTTCATGTAAATCCCTTCTTTTTTAATTCAATGTTTTTTATACGTTTATATCGTGTGCATCAATAATGATGATAATTTATTATCAATAATGATGATAATTTATTTAAGGTAATAATGTGAAGTATACTTTCATTTTACCACATAGCCCGAGTGTTGTCAATGATTTTTGCCCGATACACCCATACAGACGAAAAAGTAGGCGCCGCAGTTCCGCTTTTTTAAAGAAATATGAAAAAAAGAATCGTATTTGTGAAAAAACGGCACGGATCGGAGTGCGGCGCGGTTTTGTTTGAAACTTGCGGGAGAAAACTTGACAAGCGGCGCTTTGTGCGGTATAATGAATAGGCAGACGGGACTGTCGCGTGTCATGGTGCCGTAAGGTATTGGCATGAGGAAAGTCCGGGCATCATAGGGCAGGATAACGGATAACGTCCGCCGAAGGGAACTTCCGGGAAAGTGCAACAGAAATAGACTACCTCCTATGGGGGTACAGATGGAAAGGCGAGGTAAAAGCTCACCGGCACGACAGGTAACTGTGTGCAAATGTAAACCCTATCCGATGCAACGCCTTGATTCGGGGTGGAAACACCGTATTTGCCCGATATATCCGAGAAAGGCGGCTTGAGGCGTTTCGGTAACGATCGTCCCAGATAGATGACAGTCACGCAGGAAACTGCGTACAGAACCCGGCTTACAAATCTGCCTGAAAGAACTTTCGCTGCGGCGGGGTTCTTTTTTGCTTCGGGAAGGGGGCAAAATGCGCCGCCTCTATTGCAATTTTGAAAATGTTTTGCTATAATGGTATTAGTGAAAAGTGGTGTTTCGTGCGACAGAGCTGACTGTTGCGTGAAACGGATAACTTATTTTTTAATATTTTTAATAAAAAGGAAGGCTTTAATATGAATCTTACGTTTGACCTTAAAGGAAAAACAGCCGTAGTAACTGGCGGCGGCGGAGTTCTTTGCTCCGGATTCTCGAAAACTCTGGCGGAGGCAGGGGCACGCGTTGCAGTGTGTGACCTTCGTCTGGAAGCGGCACAGAAGGTAGTGGACGAAATCACGGCCAACGGCGGCGAAGCGATTGCCGTAGCGATGAACGTGCTTGATAAAAAATCCGTGGAAGATGGCAGAGATCTCATTACCGAAAAATTCGGAAGAGTGGATATTCTTCTGAACGGTGCGGGCGGCAACAACCCGAAGGGTTCCACATCCCGTGACAATCTTACCCCCGACGAAGTAAAGGAACTGAACGAAAACGGAACGATCGAAGGTGTGAAGACGTTCTTTGATCTCGATCCCGACGGCATTTCTTTTGTATTCAACCTCAACTTCCTCGGTACGCTGATTCCCACGCAGGTATTTGCGCGCGATATGGTAAACGGCGGCGGTACGATCATTAACGTTTCTTCGATGAATGCATTCCGTCCTCTGACGAGAATTCCCGCATATTCCGGTGCTAAGGCTGCCATCTCCAACTTCACACAGTGGCTGGCTGTCCATTTTGCGCCCGTTGGTATTCGTGTTAACGCGATTGCCCCCGGCTTCTTCCTGACGGAACAGAACAGAACCCTTCTGACCAATCCCGACGGTTCTCTCACCGCTCGTGCGGACAAGATCATGACGCACACCCCGATGGGACGTTTCGGTGTTCCGGAGGATCTCGACGGTGTTCTTCTCTGGCTTGCTGACGAGAAATTCTCTGCATTCGTTGACGGTGTCGTTATTCCCGTTGACGGCGGTTTCGCGGCATACTCCGGTGTCTGATTGAAAAACAGATAAATCAATGGATCAATCAAAAGATTGAAGAAAAGGATTACGAAATGAAAAGAATTTTGGTGCTTATGCTTGCCGTTGTTCTGTGCGCGCTGCTTCTTGCGTCATGTGGCGGGCCGGAGCTCATTGGTATCGTACCGAGATATATCGGTGAAGATATTACGACGACGGACTACGAGTTCAAACATGAAGACTTTAAGGTTCTTGCCAACTATGCGGACGGCACGAACGTAGAGATCACAGACTTTGATTTTGAAGTTACCGATCTCAGTGAGGGATACTATACGATTTACTTTACTTACGAGACAGCGGAAAACGAATGTTACGTAAAGGTAAACGTGAACGTTTATCCCGAATAATAACGAGAAGTGCGTGAATTTTGAATATTTATCGCAAAAAAATACGGGGCGTTTTGGCGTGCCCGTATTTTTTTGTTTGATTTTATAATTGATTTTTTGTCGGTTTGATGGTATAATATGCGTAATTAAAACAAAAAATCGACAGAATTTATTCGACAGTATCAGAATTTGAGGAGATAACTATGGTTTGGGGATCGTTTGGAGTCGTGCATATTACCAGCTTGATTCTGGCGGCGGCTGCGATTTTGGGTGGATATTTTCTAATGCGAAAACTACCCGCAAGAGTACGGCATGCTATGATGATCGTTTTATCTGTGCCGGGGCTGTATGCTATTGTCTATAATCTGACCAAGTGGGGGACACCGCTTGAGTACCTTCCGCTTCATATGTGTTCGATCACGGCAATTTTGATTCCGATTGCGATTCTCACGCGGAACAATAAGATCGGAAACGTGCTGCTTTTGTGGGGGCTTGGTGCGCTGGCCGCTCTTGTCATCAATCAAGTGGCGGCAGAGTACGTGGTCGGGTCTCCGGCGTTTTTGGTGTTCTATATTCCTCACGTGTGTGAAGTGGCAGCGGTGATCTACCTGTTCGCGTTCCGATATGTGAAGATTCGCCCGCGGTATATTCCGTCGACACTTGTGATCACAGTGGGAATTTATACCGTCGTCCATTTCTGTAATGTGGTGATAAATCGCTTCTGCCTTCAAAATAATTTGATAAATCCCTCGGGGGAACTCATTCAAGTGAACTATATGTATTCCATAACGCCGGAGATTCCGTTTCTGCAGATGATCTGGGACTTGATCCCGTATCGTTATTGGTATATGTACGGTATGATAGGAATCGTGGCGTTGTATCTTTTGCTCCTGTTTGTTCCGTTATGGATTAGGGAATTGGTGAAAAGAAACAAAATGAAAAAATAACGCAAAATCCCCTTGACAAAGTGTACATAGGTATGATATAATAACGGAGTCGCTTGAGAGGGCTGGTGGAAACCGGTCGAAGGCAGTCAAAAAACTAAAAAAACTCAAAAAAAGTTTTAAAAAGGTATTGACAAAGCCTGAAGGAAGTGATATAATAAATAGGCTGTCACGAAGGACGGCACCGCGGAAGCGGGAATTGCTCATTGAAAATTGAACAACAACAAATGTACTAAAGACTCCGAAAATT
>JAZRNC010000060.1:0-2467 GCA_045647965.1 Eubacteriales bacterium
AATTCACCGGTTGGGACCGTCCGACTCTTACCGATAGCGGCGGATTCCAGGTATTCTCCCTCGCCAGCCTGCGCCGTATCAAAGAAGAGGGCGTATATTTCGCTTCTCACATTGACGGCAAACGCATTTTTATGGGTCCTGAGGAAAGTATGCGCATCCAATCCAATCTCGGCTCTACGATCGCTATGGCATTTGACGAGTGCATTGAAAACCCCGCCGAATACAACTATACCAAAAATTCCTGTGACCGTACGACACGTTGGCTTCGCCGATGCAAAGAAGAATTGTACCGTCTCTCCCAGCTTGAGGACACTGTGAATCCGAAGCAGTTCCTTTTCGGTATCAACCAAGGAAGTACCTACGCAGACCTTCGCGTTCGTCATATGGAACAGATCCGCGAACTCGACACGGACGGTTATGCGATCGGTGGTCTTGCGGTTGGTGAAGAAACGGAAGAAATGTATCGCATTATCGAAGCGGTAGAACCGTATATGCCGACCGATAAGCCTCGTTATCTGATGGGTGTCGGTACACCGCAGAACATCGTGGAGGCTGTACATCGTGGTGTGGATTTCTTTGACTGCGTTATGCCCTCCCGAAATGCGCGTCACGGAAACCTCTTCACCTGGAACGGAAAAATGAACCTGCTCAATGAAAAATATCGCGAAGACAGCCGACCGATCGACGAAAACTGTGGTTGTCCCGCCTGCCGTAATCATAGCCGCGCATACATTCGCCACCTGATCAAAGCAAAAGAAGCGCTCGGTATGCGACTTGCCGTCCTTCACAATCTCTACTTCTACAACGAATTGATGCAGAAGATCCGTGATGCTCTCGACGGTGATTATTACGAAAGCTTCTACCAGAAGTACCGCATCGTTCTCGGCGAAAGAAATCCCGACTGATCGGTGAACGAGGACGGTTTGATTTATGATTTTTATTGACACGAAAACGACGAATATTTTCTATCATTTTGCCGCCGAATATTATTATGCAAAGACCCTTGCCGCAAAAGAGGATGTGTTTCTTCTTTGGCGCACCACGCCAACTCTCGTGATCGGCCGAAACCAAAACGCCCTCGAGGAGATTGACGCAGAGTACGCCCGTGAAATGGGAATCACCGTCGCACGCAGAATGTCGGGTGGCGGTACGATGTTCATTGACGAGGGTGGATGGCAGTTTACGTTCCTGACGCAAAAATCAACGGACGGAATCGATTTCGAGCGGTTTGTCACCCCTATCGTAGATGCGCTGTCCGGTCTTGGCATCCATGCCACACTCAGCGGGCGAAACGATATCACGATCGACGGCAGAAAAATCAGCGGTAATTCGCAGTATCGAGTCGGAGAAACCACCGTTCACCACGGAACGCTGTTGTTTGACAGTAATATCGAATCCCTCGTTCGCGCCACAACTCCCAAAGAATACAAAATTACGTCCAAAGCGATTCGCTCCGTCAGAGAACGCGTCACAAACATCCGGGAGCATCTCCCGACCGATATGACGAGCGACGAATTCCGCCGGTATCTCATTCATCAACTTACCGACGCTGAGCACGAAATCACTGCCGCCGAACATGAAGAACTTTTGAAGATCGCCGCCGAAAAATTTGCCGATCCGAAGATCATTTTTGCCGCCTCCCCGAAATTCGAGATGGAAAAGGATATCCATCTGGAAGGCGGAACATTCACCGTCGGACTCAGTGTAAAAAACGGCGTGATTACCGATGCAGGAATCAAGGGGGATTTCTTCAGCGAAACGAACGAAGATCCGGCAGGTGCGCTGATCGGCGTGGAATACACCCCCGATGCTGTACAGAAAGCACTTTCTCGCTTTGAGGGAAAATTCTTCCGCGCTCCCATTCACGAACTCGTGCGAGGATTGTTTGAATAAAAGATTTCTCGACGAAGTTAAACTGCTAAACGAAAAGCAAAATCATAAAATTCCGCAAAAAACAGTACGAACCGTACAAAATGAAGCTGCCGTAAGGGTGCCTTCCGTAAAATTGGTTTAAACTGCAAAAATTAAAGGAGTACGAGCAATTTTGTTTGTACTCCTTTTCACATGCCTCGATGGATAGAAATAATGAGTTACCCCCTATGTAAATATATAATCCAATCATTGTATCTATTAACGGTTATATAAGGTACAGATGATTTTGAATATTTGTGGTTTTCTCAGAACCAAATAAAAAGTGAGGAACTTTCCCCGAGAGAAAATTCCTCACAAAATATTAACGAAACAAAGAATTTTACGCCTGAGCAGCGTCTACGATCTTTGCAAACTTTTCGGGAACGAGGGATGCGCCGCCGATCAAACCGCCGTCAACGTCGAGCTTGGAAAGGAGTTCTTCCGCATTCGCGTCGTTCATAGAACCGCCATACTGAATAGTAAGCGCTTCTGCTACTTCGTTATTATAAAGTCCTGCAACAACCTTACGGATGATAGCGCAAACTTCTTCAGCCTG
>JAZRNC010000061.1:0-3085 GCA_045647965.1 Eubacteriales bacterium
AGCGGAATGGTCGGAAAAGGCTCGCTCAGACACAACAATCGCACATTTCACGCAGGCAACGTTGACCCCGAAAGGTCGCACCAAAACATTGCCTACTGTGATGAAAATATCCGTGATGTTTACCACGAATTGTTTGATGAAGCACTCGAAAAATACAACGCAAAGCAAACGAGAGCCGACCGTATGATAGATGATTATTACGAAAAAATACGCTTCGGAAAGCAGGAAAAACCGTTCCACGAAATCATTATGCAGATTGGTGATTGGGAGAATACCGCCGTCGATAGCGACACCGGAAAGCTCGCCACCGAGATACTTGACGAGTATATGAAAGGCTTTGCCGAGCGTAATCCCAACCTCAGAGTGTTTTCGGCGCACCTGCATTTGGATGAAGCAACACCCCACTTGCACATCGACTTTGTACCCTTTATCAAGACCGATGGTAAGCGTGGACTTGAAACAAGAGTATCCCTCAAGCAAGCGTTAAGGACACAAGGATTTGTTGGGGTTCACAAGAAGGACAGCGAGTGGGCAAGGTGGATACAAGCTGAAAAAGAACAGCTTGCAGCCATTATGGAACGGCACGGAATTGAGTGGGAACACAAAGGAATGGAACGTCCGCACCTCGATGTTCTCGATTATAAATTGCAGGAACGTCAGCGAGAATTGGCGGAGTTGGATGCGGTTGTCAAAGAGAAAACCGACGAAGCAAATATCCTTGAAAAGCAGATTGAAAACCTCACCGAGAGCGCAAAGGTCATCACGACTATCTCACAAAATTTTGAAAATGAGCCTGAATATCAGTTGCCCGAACCTACGGCAATGATGTCGGCACGGAGCTATAAAACCAAGTTTGTCGATCCGCTGATAAAGCGATTAAAGGCACTCGTTATAAAAACTCTGAGTCGGTATTTTGAAGCGAGAACCGATTTTGAAAGGTGGCGCACCGCCAACCATTCCCTTGCGAGTAGCAACGAACGATTGAAAAATCGGGTGGCGGCATTGGAGAATGAAAACGAATATCTCCGTGAAGACCTGCGTGATTATAAACTACTCCGCAAGGTATTCGGCAGCAGGCAGATTGACAATCTGCTTGAACAAGCAAGAGCAAATAAAGGTAAATGGCGTGATGAACGCTCAAGATAAAAATACAAGGAGGACAACACAATGAAACAGCATTTCACAGACGAAAGAACGGGTATCAGCTACACCTTGCAGGGAGATTATTATCTGCCCGACCTTGCATTACCCGCTGAAGAACAAGTGGAAGTCGGCATTTGGGGACAGCGGCACTTGCAGTATATCAAGGCGCACCGCAGAGGTTTTTATACGACCTTGCTCACAAAATGCGAACTGAACAGGCACCTTGCTGATGTCAACGAGCAGGCTGAGGATATGTTTTTTCGGCTCGCAAAACAGATGGCAGAGCGTGAGGGCGTGACCGAACAACTCAAAGCAGACAATCAAATGGAGTGGGTTGCTCGGATGAATAACATCCGCAGCAGAGCCACAGAAATCGTAAATGATGATATAATTTACAACTAACCGAAGCACGGCGGCAGGGAGAATATCTCTCTGCTGTTTTGCTTTTGTAAATAATCAGTGAGTCTATTGACTCTGCCAGTAAAACATGCTATAATATGTAGCGTGCTACACTTGAAAGCGGGAGGTAAGATCAATGCTGAAAAGAGATATCGGTTATCTTATCAAAAACATCAATGACAAGTTAAAAGCCAAAGCCGATGCAGACTTGAAGCATTATCATCTCACTTTGGCGCAAAGCCGTGTGCTCACCTTTTTGCACTTCAATGGCGGGCAAGCCACACAGAAAGAAATCGAAGTGTTTTTGGAGGTGTCGCATCCGACGGTCGTTGGCATCGTTTCAAGAATGGAGCAGAACGGTCACGTTGCGAGTTGGATCGACGAGAATGATAAACGAAATAAAATCGTTAAGTTGACACAGGCGGCGGAAGCACTCAGTACAGATATGGCGTATGATATTTCCGCCAATGAACAGAAGATGTTGGCTTCTCTCTCCACAGAGGACGTTGAACGACTCCGCGAACTACTCTTGGCAGTCTACAAAAATCTTGAATAAGTAAGCCGATTTACCATCGGCTTTTACTTAGATACAAAGTGTAGCGTGCTACACTAAAAGGAGGAACCTATGATCAAAACATTAGCAAAGAGCCTGCGCGAGCATAAAAAAGGCTCTATTCTGACAATCATCTTGTCGATACTGGAAGCGGCGTTTGAGATTCTGATACCGCTTTGTATGGCGGATATTATTGACAAGGGTATTGACCTTGGCGAAATGAGCGCCGTATGGAAATACGGTATCGCTCTCTTGATATTTGCCGCACTTCAGCTCTTTACGGGCGTGCTTTCAGCACATATCGCTGCCAAAACATCCGTTGGATTTTCAGCAAATCTGCGGCAGGACATGTACGACAACGTGCAGACCTTTGCCTTTTCCAACATCGATAAGTTCTCCACGGCATCCATCGTGACCCGCCTTACCACCGACGTTACTAACATTCAGAACTCTTATCAGATGCTGATCCGTATGGCGATTCGCGGTCCTATTATGCTGATCTTTTCCATGTCAGTAGCCTTCAGCATTAACAGCTCTATTGCATGGATCTTTCTTGCCATCATTCCGATCATGGCAGGCTTGCTCATTTTGATCGTCAGAAAAGTACATCCCGTATTCAACCGTGTTTTTCGCACCTACGACGAGTTGAATAACGTAGTACAGGAAAACGTGCGCAGCATCCGCGTTGTCAAATCCTTCAATCAAGAGGACAACGAGATCATGAAATTCAAGGGGATTTCCGAGAGCATCTACCGTGATTTTGCAAAAGGCGAACGGCTTTTGGCGTTCAATTCGCCCATTATGCAGTTCTTTATGTATGCGTCCATGATTCTCATTTCGTGGATTGGCGCAAAGGCTATCATCGTCAGCGGAAACAATGCCACATTTGGCATGACCACGGGAGATTTGACAGCTATGTTTGCGTATGCTATGCAGATTCTTATGAGCCTTATGATGCTCTCCATGGTTTTCGCTATGATGACCATATCC
>JAZRNC010000062.1:0-6611 GCA_045647965.1 Eubacteriales bacterium
ATAAGGCTGATAAGTCTACCTGCGGTGCTCACCCCAACAGCCGCTTCACGGCAAAGGCTACCAACTGCCCCTGCCTCTCCGATGAGTTCAACAATCCCGCAGGTGTTCCGATCTCCGCTATCGTATTCGGCGGTCGTCGTGCAAAAACTGCTCCCCTCGTATATCAGTCCACTTCTTGGCAGAACGGTACATTCGTTGGTTCCATCATGGCTTCCGAAACAACCGCAGCTGCTGCAGGTGCTGTCGGGGTAGTTCGTCGTGACCCGATGGCTATGCGTCCGTTCACCGGTTACGATATGGGTGACTACTTCGCTCACTGGCTCGCAATGGGTAAGAAGATCCCGAACGCTCCGAAGATCTTCCACGTTAACTGGTTCCGTACCGACGACAACGGCAACTTCATTTGGCCCGGATTCGGCGACAACATGCGCGTTCTCCTCTGGATCCTCGCTCGCTGCGAAGGTACTGTTGATGCTGATCTCACCGCAATTGGTTACGTTCCGAAGGCTGAAGATATCAACATCGAAGGTCTCGAAGATGTCACCATCGACACCATCCGTGATCTCGTATCCGTTGACATTGACAGCTGGAAGGCTGACCTCCAGAACATCAAGGATTTCTACGCTATGATCGGTGAAAGAGTTCCTGCTGAACTTCACGAAGAACTTGCTGCTCTCGAAGCAAGACTTGGTTAAGTTATCGTTCTGCAAAGTAAATAATCAAATCGCTGAAATATCCCTCGTTCATACCGAACTGAGGGATATTTTTTGTTTGAAGGTCCCACAGACAGCAGCACGGCAGAACTTATCCGCCTTTAAAGAAAAAACTCGGACTATTTACTTGATTCTTCTATGATCCTGTGTTATAATCTTTGTAATATCAATACATAGGAGATTTCGTTATGAGCATAAATAAAAACTCCCCCGTGTATCTCGCCGGATGCGATTCGTTCGCTCCCGAAAAAATATATTCCGTATTAAAAACCGCCTTTTCATCTCTCGGTATCTCGCAAAGCGAAATACGCGGAAAAAAAGTACTTCTCAAGCCCAATCTGGTGCTTGCGAAAAAACCGGAATTCGCCGCTACGACGCACCCTGCATTCGTTGAAGCAGCCGTCCGTTTATTCAGTGAAATGGAAGCCGCATCGATCACTCTCGCCGATTCTCCGGGAGGTCCCTACAGCGCGGCGGCATTGTCCGTGGTGTACCGTACCTGTGAAATAGCACCACTCGCCTCCGATAAACTAAAAATAAACGACGATTTCACTTGGCAGAATGTTCGTACCTCCGGCGTGAAATTAAAGAATTTTCACTGTATCACTCCCGTAACAGAAGCGGATGTCATCGTTGACCTCTGCAAACTCAAAACCCACTCTCTGACGGGAATGAGCGCCGCTACAAAAAATTTGTTCGGTATCATCCCCGGTATCGAAAAGTTTGAAATGCACTCCACATTCCCGCGCATTGAAGATTTTTCGGAAATGCTCGTAGATCTTGCCGCTTACGTATGTGAAAACAAAACGTTCATCGCCATCTGTGATGCCGTTCTTTCTATGGAAGGAAACGGTCCCAGCCATGGTGTACCGAAAAAGACCGACCTCGTTCTCGTGTCCCGTTCTCCGTTCACGCTGGATATTGTCGGTGAACATATCATCTCACGCGACGGTACGGTAAAGCACTTGGATATCGCCGCAGAGCGAGGGCTTACTCCACGACATTTTGAAGAAATCTCCGTACTTGGTGAGCCTTGCCCGCAGTTCCGGTTTGCAGAGCCGGATACCAACGCCGGAAAATTCTTACGCAATCTCCCGAATTTTATGGGCGGAAAATTTGCCCGATTATTTGAAGTAAAACCGAAAATCAACACGAAAGAATGCATCGGATGCGGTCGATGTGTCTCATCCTGCCCCAAACACACAATAACGGTTGTACAAAAAAATCACAAAAAAATTGCGGAAATCGATTACTCAAACTGCATTCGCTGTTACTGTTGTCAAGAATTATGCCCTATTGGTGCGGTCGGAACAAAGCAAAACGCCCTCATCAAGCTCATTCACTGATCGAGGAAGCAAAGTATGACAAAAACAATTTCAACAAATGCATTCGCAAAAATCAATCTATATCTCGATGTGGTCGGACGGCGTGAGGACGGATATCATAACATTGAAAGCATTATGCAAGAGATTTCGCTCTGCGATACCGTCACTCTCACAAAATTTCCACCGGAAGAAACTGCGAGTATTACAGTAACTTGTTCCGATGCACGCATTCCTACGGATAAAAGAAACATCGTCCACAAATGCGCTACCGCATTTTTCAGAGAATTTGGAATCGATATCTACAAAATTGCAATCAATATAGAAAAGTGTATCCCTTCCGCTGCTGGACTCGGAGGAGGCTCGTCGGATGGCGCCGCGATACTAAAGCTTCTGAACGAACTATACGAAACAGGCGCCTCCACCGAAAAACTCTGCGAGATCGGAGCAAAAGTCGGCGCGGATATTCCGTTCTGCCTGATCGGTGGGACAGCCCATGTCCACGGAATCGGAGAAATAATGGAACCGCTAACTCTTCCCCGGCAAAACTATGAAATCCTGCTCGTTTTTCCGGGAATTGGCATGTCAACCGCCGAAGCGTACTCATTGATCGATGCTGCCGACACGTTCCCACCTCATACGATAGATGACGTGATGACACCACTCAGCGAAGGGAAAATCCCAACCGCGCTTTACAATGCCTTCGAACACGTCATTCTTCCCCACCATCCGGAAGCGCACGCGGCACATCGTGCCATCGAGAACTGCGGCGCCGTGTCCGTGCTTATGAGTGGAAGCGGATCTACTGTATTCGGCTTATTTGATAACCACGATGCCATCGTACACGCCCACGACGTTTTAAAACGGCAATACGGAGACTCCGTTTTCATTTGCCGACCCAATTTCAAATAAATATCCACAAGGAGAAACATCATGAATAATCCCATTATTTACAAAGGCCGCGGTACTCCCGAAATGTATGATGATCTAATGGATTTTCTCAATTACGTTTTTGGATTTAACGGAAACAACACCGATTTCAAAAAACTTCTCCCGAAATTATACAACAAAGAATACGATCCCACCTATTGCAATTACGTTGTAACCGAAAACGGCAAACTCAAAGCCGCCATCGGTGCGTACGACTCCGTTGTATCTATCGCCGGAAAAACCTTAACCTGTCGTGGAATCGGAAACGTCGCCGTCCATCCCTACTCACGCTCTATGGGATATATGAAGGACTGTATGAATATGGCTCTCGAGGGTATGGTACACGACGGCATCGACTTTTCCATTCTCGGAGGACAGCGCCAGCGTTACGGATATTGGGGATACGAATACGGTGGACTCTCCTACATCTGCACGATTAACTCTACCAATCTGCGTCATGCCTTCTCGGAAGTTCCGTTTGAAGATCTTGAGATCGTTCCCGTTGGAAAGGCCGATACCGAGCTTCTCGACGCGATCTACTCTCTCCACCTCACCCGACCGATCCGTACCGTGCGCTCCCGAGAAGCCTTCTATGACATTGGTATTTCGGGATACAGCACAATCTACGCCGTTCTCAGAAACAAGCAGTGTATCGCCTACTATATCTCCGATTTAAACGAACTGACGTTAGAGGATAACTCCGATTTTGACGCTGTCATCCGGAGTTACGTAAAGAAAGTGGGAGCTGCAAAGCTTTCGATTCCGATGTGGAATGAGGAACTGATCCGCGCCGCTTCCCGTATTTGTGAATCCTCCTCTCTCACAAACAATTATCAATACTGCATTCTCAATTACAAGAACGTCATCGATGCTCTGCTGCCGTATCAAGCAAAAATCCATCCCGAATGCAGCGGAACGTGCGATCTGTTGATCCACGGTTACACCGGTGACTGCTGCCTCAGACTCACGGTAAACCACGGGGAGGCTTCGGTGGAAGAAATTGCGCTCGACACAAAAGGAGCTATTGAACTTGACAAGTTAGAAGCCGTTTCCTTCCTGCTCGGTATGTATTCTCCGAAGCGTACCGCCCTTCCCGCAGCGATGCATCCGCTCTTCCCCCTGCCGCTCAATATTGACGGTGCCGATCACGTATAATATTTCATAAAAACCCGATATTTTCAGTATAATAATTACATCACGGACGAGTGCCACACCGCATCTCGTCCGTTTTTTTCGTCTGATGCCATTTGTGAGGAATTTTTAAGACAATTTCAATAAAAAATCTTTCGTTTATTTGATGAAATCGAATAGCAAATCGCGCAGTATTTTGTTGCAAAATGCAGAAATTCAAAAAACGAAGTAACTATTTGCCGTATATATCTTGCATTTTTTTCAATTTCGTGGTATATTTTACTATGTAATTAAATAAATATACGGAGGATTGTACAATGAGCTATTTAAGCGATGTACTTGCTATGGCTGAGAAGAAATATGCCGATCAGCCTGAATTTTTACAGACAGTAAAGGAAGTTCTTGAATCTCTCGAACCCGTTATTGCTAAGAATGAAGAAAAATATAAGAGAGAAGCGATTCTCGAACGCATCATCGAACCCGATCGTCAGATCATTTTCCGTGTGCCGTGGGTTGACGACAACGGTCAGATCCGTGTAAACACCGGTTACCGCGTACAGTTCAACAGCTCCATCGGTCCTTACAAGGGAGGTCTTCGTTTCCATCCCTCTGTAAACCTCAGCATCATCAAGTTCCTTGGCTTCGAACAGACATTCAAGAACTCTCTCACCAGCCTTCCTATGGGCGGCGGTAAGGGTGGTTCCGACTTCGACCCCACAGGAAAGTCCGACCGTGAAGTTATGGCATTCTGCCAGAGCTTTATGACAGAACTTGCAAAATACATCGGTCCCGACACAGACGTTCCCGCAGGTGACATCGGCGTTGGTGCAAGAGAAATCGGTTACCTCTTCGGTCAGTACAAGAGACTCCGCGACGAATTCACAGGCGTGCTCACCGGTAAGGGTATTCCCTACGGCGGTTCTCTCATTCGTCCCGAAGCAACAGGCTTTGGTGCCGTTTACTATGCAGTAGAAATGCTCAAGTATTTCGGCGACGATATCAAGGGTAAGACATTCGCAGTTTCCGGCTTCGGTAACGTTGCTTGGGGTACTGTTAAGAAGGTTACCGAACTCGGTGGTAAGGTTGTTACCATCTCCGGTCCCGACGGATACATCTACGATCCTGATGGAATCAACACTCCCGAAAAGATCGATTATCTCCTTGAAATGCGCGCTTCCTGCCGTAACAAGGCTCAGGACTATGCAGACAAATTCGGTGCACAGTTCTTCCCGGGCGTAAAGCCTTGGGGCGTAAAAGTTGATATCGTTATGCCTTGCGCTACTCAGAACGAAGTTGGTATGGCAGAAGCAGAAAAGATCGTTGCAAACGGCGTTAAGTACTACGTTGAAGTATCCAACATGCCCACAACGAACGAAGCAGTTGCTTACCTCAAGAAGAACGGCGTAATCGTTGCTCCTTCTAAGGCTGTTAACGCCGGTGGTGTTGCTGTTTCCGGTCTTGAAATGTCCCAGAACTCCATGCGTTACTCTTGGACAGCAGAAGAAGTTGACGCAAAACTTAAGGGCATCATGAAGAACATCTTCGAAAGCTCCATCAAGGCTGCTCACGATTATGATCTCGGCGACGATCTTGTATCCGGCGCAAACATCGCAGGCTTCATTAAGGTCGTTAACGCAATGCTCGCTCACGGCGCTTGCTAATTACAACTAATACATACCGATCCATAGATTCTCCGTGATCTATGGATTTTTTTTATACTAAATTCTGCTGCAAATGAATATAATACCCCAGAATACTTGCGGCAGGTGAAAAAATGAACGATTCTCCTAAACTTCAATTCGGACAAAGAAATAATACCGCCACACAGAACAACGTAAAAATCCCATCCCTATCCTGCGGACTTACCGATTCCGAAGTGCTCGTTTCCCGAGAGTGTTTCGGCTCAAACCAAATGACACAAAAAAAGCAAGTCGGCTTCGTCAAACAGTTTTTCAGAAACCTAAACGATCCAATCATAAAAATACTGATCGGTGCACTCATAATCAATACGCTGTTTTCATTTTCAGAAAATAATTTTGCAGAATCCATTGGCATTGCGCTGACGGTGTTTTTGTCGGCATTTGTCAGTACGTTGTCGGAGCATTCTTCCGGTGCTTCTTTTGAAAAACTGTATGCTACTCTTGGGGATACCTCCTGCAAAATTCTGCGTAACGGAAAACTCAGCGATTATCCGGTTTCCGAAATCGTTACTTACGATCTTGTTTCTCTCTTCCCCGGAGATACGGTACCGGCGGATGGAATCATTCTTTCAGGTACTATATCGTGTGATGAATCCCCTCTTACAGGAGAAAGTCATCACGTAAAAAAATACAGCGACCCAAGATTCCAAACATCACTGAAATTGGGAGATCCCATTCCCCTCACCGCGGGTGACGGATGCTCGGTTCTGAAAGGAAGTCACGTCACGATGGGCAACGCCGTTATGCTCGCGACGAAAGTAGGGGACAACACGATGTACGGTGCCGTAGCCGCAGAGCTTTCCGAAGACGGTGGA
>JAZRNC010000063.1:0-4968 GCA_045647965.1 Eubacteriales bacterium
GCCTTTTCCACAAAGAACTCCGGCGGCGGATAGCCAATACTTCTCCAGCCACCCGTAGGTACACAGAGAGCGAACTGTGTGAATCCATACTCGTTGTGCTGTTTCAGAATCGCTGCAATGATTTCCTCATTGGTCTGCCAATTTGCATCTATATTCACAGGAATGATAAAGTTCGGGCTCTGCGCTTGCTTTGCAAATTCCAAGGTGAATTCCCCCTGCATTTATTCGCTATTCTATTTAATATTGCAACATGATTTCCCATCTCTGATTCTGCAATGCATAGAACATTTGAAAAGGCGAAAAAGCATAATACCGAACAAACCACTGCAAAAAAACAGGGAAGCTGACACAAGTCAGCTGCCCTGTACCGTTCTCACTTCACGAGAACAACAGAATCACAAACTGTACTACAAGGACAACGGAAATAAGGGCGATCGGATAGGTCGCGGCATAGGCTGCCGCAACCGATTCGGTTTTCGCAACGTTGATCAGTGTACCGAGGGCAGGTGTAGAGGTCATACCGCCGGTAAGAGAACCAAGGCTGTTCAATAAGCTGAGTTTCAGCACGTATTTCGCAAACAGATACCCGATAACCATTGGGAAAACGGTCATGATCACACCATAAAGGAAGTAGATCGGCTTGAACACAGCAACAAATTCAGCACCACCAGCAATCCCTGCGCCCATAAGGAAAAGAACCAAACCAAATTCACGGAAGTTCTTCAACGTAGATGCCTGCGGCATCAGGTTGATCTTACCACATCTTTGGAAATGCCCGAAAATCAATGCTACAAGGAGACAGCCGCCGGTTGTTGTCAGGGAAAAGGTACCAAACGCAATCTTACCAACCAGCACACCGATAGCGGCAGCAATGGCAAAGACACAAAAACCGAATGTGTCCAGATCGATCAGTTTGGCGGTAATCTTCTTTTCGGTAACAGCCGAAACCTGAACAAGCTTACCTCTTTCGACATCCATATCGGCTTTCTCGAGTTTCGGCATAAGCTGCACGAAGAGTACAACGCCGACAACTCCGAAAAGATATGCGATACCGTATCCAACAGACACAAGTCCCTGATATTCAGCAAGAACTGTATCCTTGGCAGCAGAAAACGCAGGAGTTGATGTAAGCGCACCGGAAAGCAATCCGGCAACCATCGCGGTGAAGCCGGCCTGATCGGTCTCACCAAGGGCGCGCCCGAGATAAATACAACTAACCGCGGCGATACCACCGGACAGAATAATGATCAGTCCCAAAAGAACGTAGGACTTGAAGTTCTTCTTCATATTGCCGAAAAATGTCGGTCCGGCGATAAATCCAACGGAAGTCACGAACAAAATCAAGCCAAGTGTCTCGATGATTTTCAACGCATTCGTTGTATAGCCGGGAAGCTGCGCCTCCAATTTATCATAGAACAGACAACCGAACAGGATCGCGATAATGAAAACTCCTGCGGAACCGAGGGATATTTCCTTAATGGTAATTCGTCCAAGGATGTAACCAATTGCAGCAATGGCAAGAACGGAGAACAGAAAAAATGTTACTCCGGTAAGTGAAAAGCTCATCGTTTTCTCCCTTAATTCAATTAGAATGCTTTCTTCTCTACTCTCTCGCAGCCGTGATCATAAACGGGGAGCAGTTTCGGAGAGCAAACGTCGGTGTTAATGCCTGCTTCCTCGGCTTCGGACGCAAATTTTTCGATATGAGCCAGCGTCAACTTGCCTACTTCTACAGCCTTCGCTTTTTCGGAAGCCTGTTGACCTGCATTACGGCCAAACACAATAATGTCAAGCAGAGAGTTACCCATGAGTCGGTTACGACCGTGAATACCACCCACAACTTCACCTGCTGCATAGAGGTTTTCCACACAGGTCATGCCGTTCTCTTCAATATCAAGACCACCGTTCTGGTAATGGAGTGTCGGGTACACGAGGATCGGTTCCTTACGGATATCGATACCGTATTTCCCGAACATTCTCAGCATAGCGGGAATTCTCTTTTCAATTGTACCCTCTCCGCCCTTGATTTCGATCATCGGAGTATCAAGCCACAAACCGATTCCGTCGGAGGTCGCAAGACCGTTATCACGTGCCGTACATTCACGAATGATCGATGCCGCGGATACGTCGCGTGTTTCCAGCGGATGCATAAATACTTCACCGTTCTTATTGACAAGTTTTGCACCAAGGGAACGTACCTTTTCGGTAACAAGCGCACCGTAAATCTGCTCCGGGAATGCGGCACCGGTCGGATGATACTGCAGTGTATCGGCGTACAGCAGCTTGGCACCTACACGGTATCCGAGTACCAATCCATCTGCGGTAGCGCCGTAATGGTTGGATGTCGGGAATCCCTGATAATGCAGTCTGCCTGCACCGCCGGTTGCGAGGATCACGGTCTTCGCACGCGCTACGAGCAGCTCACCGGTTTCCATATTCATCAGAACTGCACCGGCGCACTTACCAGTTTCATCAAGAATGAGTTCAACGGCAGAGGTGAAATCCACAACGGGAATTTTACGATTCAGTACTTCATCACGAAGCGTACGCATAATTTCCGCACCGGAATAGTCCTTGGCAGCATGCATTCTCTTACGAGAGGTACCGCCGCCATGTGTGGTTACCATCGTACCGTCTTCGGTTTTGTCAAATTCAACACCGAGGTCGTTCAGCCACTGAATAGCCTCCGGCGCATCGCATACAAGCTTCTTTAGAAGCTGGGGCTTAGCCGCAAAATGACCGCCGCCGAATGCATCAAGGTAATGGATCGCAGGGCTGTCATTCGGTTTATCGGCCGCCTGGATGCCTCCCTCTGCCATCATAGTATTGGCATCTCCGATACGAAGCTTGGTAACGATCATAACATTTGCACCGTTCTCGTGTGCCTCAACCGCTGCCGAGGCACCTGCACCGCCACCGCCAATGACTAAAACGTCAACGTCATAATCAATTCGAGTGAGGTCCACCTGATCTGCGGTAATACGGCTGTTGGCCTGCAGAAGTACGGCAAGCTCGATCGGAACCTTTTCACCCTTGTTCACGCCGACTTCCAGCATTTTGAATTCGCTCTGCTTGTAGTCGGGATGATAGGTAGCGAGGAGGGTTTCTTTTTCTTCCGCCGTCATTCTGCGAGGTTCAAATTCGGTATTGGCCGCTCTGGCAGCCTCTACTTTTTTTATGGATTCAAGCATTTCTTCGGTATAAACCGCTGTTCTTTTTTCTACCATTATGATCCCCTCCTTACTTCTCGATCTCTCTCGTATTGTAGAGTTCCTTCATCTCTGCCACAGGCTTCTGCATCAGTGCTTCAATAAGTTCCTCAAATGTACCGTCTTTGATCTCTTTCACGCGGTTTTCAAGATGCTCCGTCTTGGGGGCCAGATACTTACCGTTGATACGTCTTGCCAACATCGCCACCTGCGGATGAGAGATCCCGGCGGGGCATCTGGAGGAGCACACACCGCACATGACGCAGTCAAAGGATTCCTCTGCGCAGGCTTCAAAATCACCTCTCTGAGCGTATGCGATGTACTGCATAACGTTCAATCCCTGTGTGCAGGACTTGGTGCAGGCATTGCATCCGACGCAGGCATAAATTTCGGGATAAAGCTGCATCATAACAGCTTCACTCTGGGATACCTTTTCAATATCGTACACCTGCTTTACCAGAGGGAAGAAAGGAAGAGTTGCGATGTACATATTGTCTTCCACCTTGGTCTGGCATGCGAGGCACACCTTCAGTTCACGGTCACCGGCAATGCGGTAGATTGTGGCACATGCACCGCAAAATCCGTTTCTGCATCCGCATCCGCGTACCAACTGGTATCCGGCGTATTCCATCGCACTCATGATGGTAAGGTTAGCAGGTACTGCGTACTTCTTACCGAACAGGAATATATTTACCATGTTTTCCATGTCGTTTGTCTCCATTCAATTTTTATCAGTATTCGTCTGGAAGTTCGTCGAGTTCATCGAAACGGAACACAGGGCCGTCTTTGCATACATACTTCGCACCGATGTTGCATCTTCCGCACTTACCTACGCCGCACTTCATTTTCAGTTCCATGGTGGTGTATACCTGTGTCTTTTCAAAACCGAGGCCCATGAGTTCCTGAAGTGTGAACTTGATCATGACCGGCGGGCCGCACATGAGGACGGTCTTTTGGAGGTCGGGGTTCAGTTCTTTCACAAATGCCGGAATAAAGCCGACGTGTCCGTCCCAACCTTCCTGTTCGCGGTCAATAGTGAGATTTACTTCTATTCCTTCGTCCTTCATCCATTCGTCGATGATTTCTTTATAGTCAACAAGATCGTCCTTGGAACGTGCGCCGTAGACAATCTGCACGGAACCGTAATTCTCTCTCTTATCTCTGACGTAATTGATTACGGAGCGGAGAGGTGCAAGGCCGATACCGCCGGCGATGAACAGCAGATCTTTCCCCTTCAGTTCGTCTTCTACCGGGAAATGCTTGCCGTACGGGCCGCGGATGCAGATCTGCTGCCCCACTTCCATCCTATGGAGCCAATCGGTGAGGCAGCCGCATTTCTTGATGGAGAATTCCATGTACTCGGTGTTTGTGGGGGAAGATGTGATGGAGAACATCGCTTCGCCCACCCCGGGAATGGAGAGCATGGCACACTGTCCGGGCATGTGGACGAAGGGTTTCTTTCCGTCGGGCGTGAGTACACGGAAGGTCTTTACATCGGGGGTATCGATTCGGATATCGTTCACTACTCCGAGGTAAGGAATAAGTGTTTCGTTAATCATTTTTTTCGCCCTCCGTCAGCTTCTTCATTACTTTCACAATATTCATGGAAATCGGGCAGGATACAAGACATCTGCCGCATCCTACGCAGCCGAACTCGCCGTTATTGTTTTCGGGGAAATACACCAGCTTGTGCACGAATCTCTGGCGGAATCTTTCCTTCTGGGTCAGTCTCGGGTTGCCGTGCGCCATCTTGGTGAAG
>JAZRNC010000064.1:0-4712 GCA_045647965.1 Eubacteriales bacterium
ACTGCTGCAAAGCCTGTACCAGTGAATTCCTTCCATTCCTTGGAATCAAAGAGTTTTCTGATTTCTTCAGCATCTGCTTCTGTCATGTACTTGATACCAACGTGGTCGCCGAGAGCGTTTTCAATGGTGATATCACCAGTGATTGTCTGATCGGGATCTACGATCTGGAAGTACTTGCCGATGAGGCTGTTGTAGTACCACTCAACATCCCATTCTTCTGTTGTTGCATTCCATGTAAGGATGTGACCGTTTTCCCAGTCGATAGCAACTACAGCGTGTGTACGATCTGCCCACTGCCAGTACTTTTCGGGACCGAACTTCTGGAGATTGAAGCCATTGATAGCTTCTACATAGTTCTTAATCTTCGCTGTGGAGTCACCTTCATCCTTACGGATAGTAACTTCATCAACGTCGTAAGCGTTAGCAGTATAAACAGATGTGTTGTTGCCCTTCTTTTCGAGAAGAACTTTGTATGTTGTGCCGATTGCTGCTTCTGCATCCCATTCTGCCTCGAGACCGAAGACTTCTTCCTTAGCTTCGTAGTAATCACCTGTGCCGATAACAGTGAAACCAACCTTACCAGCAGCAGCCTTTGTTGCGTCTTTTGCAACAGCGGAAACCTTATCGGTCTTTGTGATCATTACGTCAACCCAATCATAGTTTGCGCCAAATACAGTTTCAATGAGTTTGCCACCCTTTGCTGTTTCAGCAACCATAAGAGCGTTGTAGAGAAGCTGGCCAACTTCTGCACGGCAGAGAGTATCTGTCGGAGCAATGCCCTGTTCGCCGATAACGTTGGTAAGACCAATGTTAACAGCCTTCTGGATGTAGCCCCACGGATAACCGCCGTCTACCTTGGTGTAACCAAGTGCACAGCAGAGCATTTTGAGAGCGTCCTGGTACTTAATACCATCTTTAGGACCGAATCTGCCATCGCCGTAACCATTGATGATACCCATCTGGCTAGCATAAGAGATAGCGCCGAGGTACTGTTCGAGTTCTGCGTCAATGTCAGAGAAACCGGAATAGTTTTCGATGCTGGATTCCCACTTGGAGTCTTCGATCCAACCAGTGGTAATACGAGCAACGAAGAGAGCCATCATCCAACGTGTGATAGCGTCAGCGTCGGAGAGGCCTTCTCCACCCTTGTAGATCTTGTGTTCAGCGAGGAAATCGATAGATTCCTGGTAAACGCTAAGATTCTTTGCGTCTTCGTCGATTGCAGGTGCTGCAAATGCGAAGGATGCGCAAGAGATTGTCATAACAAGGGCGAGGACAAGAGAAAGAATTTTCTTCATCTTTAATCTGTGCTCCTTATACGAATAAAAAATTGTGTTTTTTAGGACGCCGGGCGCCGTTTCGCCTTTTGTCCTGTGCTCAAATTTTACCATACCTGAGAATTTATTTCAAGTATATTTCCCGAGTTGTAATATAAGTGTAATATTAAAGGCTGTTTAATATTACGATTGCAATAAAAAATCGAACAATTGTTACATTGTTCGACTTTTTTCCGTTATTTTTCGTCATATTCCTCCAGAAACGAGTGCAGAACGCCGTTTTGTTTATAACCAACGAGCGTATCCACGTTCGCGCGGTGGATGGCGTTGAAGATGTTCTTTTCGATATCGGGGTTCGTTTGTTTCAGACTGCGGATCAGTTTTTTGGTCTCCCGTCGCTTTGACGCATCCTCATCCACAACGCTTGAATCCGTCATACGGCAGGCGCACTGCAAAAATTCGAGTCCGTTGTATCTCGCCCACGCCACGATCGCATCCTCATGCACCTTATAAAGAGGGCGGATGAGCTCCATTCCCTCGTAATTCGTGCTGTGCAGCTTCGGGAGCATCCCTTGAATCTGCGCCCCCCACAGCATTCCCATCAGCGTTGTTTCAATCACATCAGAAAAATGATGTCCGAGCGCGATCTTGTTACACCCGAGGGATTTTGCAAAACTGTATAGATGCCCGCGCCGCATTCTCGCACACAGATAGCACGGGTTCTTTTCCGTTTTTTCCGTCACCGAAAAGATATTCGTCTCGAATATTTTCACGGGAAGCTCCAGTTTTCGACAATTGTCTTCCAAACGTTCGCGGTTAACTTTGCTGTATCCGGGGTCCATTCCGATGTATTCGACCTCAAACGGAACGTCGGAATACCGCTGAAGTTGTTTGAATAACACCCCGAGCACCGCGGAATCCTTTCCCCCCGACATACACACCGCAATTTTATCTCCCTCACGGATCAGGTCGTATTCCTTAATCGCAGAGATGAACGGCGCCCAGATATCCTTGCGGTATTTTTTCAGTATGCTTGTGATCGGATCTCTCGTCGGTTGTTTTTGTTCGGATTCGTTTCCGATTTCCAAGGTAGTACCGTTTTCCAAAATCATCTCTCCTCCATTGATAAAGCCAATTCCTCCGCACACAAATCGCGGATCACCTCTCCGGCAATAATCAGTCCGCACACCGACGGTACGAACGCACACGATGCCGGCGTATTTCTTTTGCGTACCGCACTCACATCCGCCACATCCTCCGGTTGAAATTCGGGTGTGACCGCCACTTCACGGGAGTAGACTACCTTCAGTTTTCGAACTCCGATGCGCCGAAGCTCACGTCTCACCGCCGCGGCAAGGGGGCATACCGAGGTTTTATAGATATCGCATACCTCAAATTTCGTCGGGTCGAGCTTATTCCCCGCTCCCATTGCGGAGATCGCCGGAACGTTCGCTTCATCACACAATCTTGCGATTGTGATCTTTCCCGCTACCGTATCAATAGCGTCCACCACATAGTCGTACTCGGAAAAATCAAACGAAGCCGCGGTTTCCGGAAGGAAAAATTCGCACCGTTTATGAATCACGCAAGCGGGGGTTATATCGATCACTCGCTGCTCTGCCGCGTCGGTCTTCTTCATCCCCACCGTGCTGCGAAGAGCAAAGGTCTGTCGGTTGATGTTCGATACCGAAACGTCATCCGAATCCACAAGGGTCAGTTCCCCAACTCCCGATCTTGCCAAAGCCTCGACCACGTGACCGCCAACTCCGCCAAGGCCGAATACCGCAACGTGAGAGTGTTTCAGTTTGTCAACCGCCCGTCTGCCAAGAAGCATTTCGGTTCTTTCAAGATAACTCATTTTGCCATCCTATCTTCTTTCTCTGTATTTTTCCGCCCCATCTCCGTCAGTGGCGTGCCGTAAGTTCGATCAAAAACCGTCTGTCATCATCCTCTGCGGCTTTGTTTCTTCGAATCGCTCCGCACGCACGACATTTGTGTGTCAGAACAAATCCTTTTTTCGGATCGGGTTCTGCCGTTATGGGATCCATCACCCCGCCGCATCCCGCCGCGCGATCTCCCGGATTGATATCCAGATGCAGAGAACACAGGCAGTGCGGACAGTGATTTCGCGACGTATATTTCAGCGGCTGGACTTCCTTACCGCAGTTTTCGCACACGAAGCCGCTGTCGTTTTTTGAAAAGCGCTTGTTTTCCATCGTATATTACATCTCCATTGAGGTTTATATGTTTTCTCTCTAAAAAAATCAAAAATACCGTTTCTTTTTGAATATCTCCCCGCAGAGTGGAAAAAATATCCCTGTGACAACCTCACCGTACGGTTGATCCCATTTTATTCTTCGGAGGTTTTTATGAAAAAGAACGATCATCTATTTCAACTCATTCTTGCCACAGTCATCGCATTCACTTTCACCACGCACGCCTATGCAACCGCAGTTTCCTCTCAGCCGGGTGGTACTCCCGGAAATAATGCCACGGACAGCACGCTGACTGACGGAGCCACCGCCGGCGAATCGTCCATTATGGACGGAGTTGGCGATCTCTTTGAGGGAGGCACCGACGGAGCCGCCGGCGATACGGGAGATACTTCCCGCGCTCCGGGTGAATCGGGTGGTGCAGAAAATACCGTTCCCGAGCAGGGAAATCCGTTAAACGAATCGACCAATGGCACTGCGAACGACGCATCAAACGGTGCATCGAACGGTGCAGAAAACGGTACTGCAAATGGCACCCAGAACGATGCCCAGAACGGGACTTCGAATAATGCAGAAAACGATGCGGGGAATGATGCATCCGGTGATGCAGAGGACGGCATGAATTGGACCGCACTGATTATCGGCTTGCTCCTTGCCGCAGTCCTCGTGTTCGTTCTGCTCGCCATTGTTCCGCGAAAACGTACCCGCTGACCGTACCGTATTATCCTTATTATATAAATAGGAAAGATATCGACTGCCGCGCGGCAAGATCATCCTTCCTATTTCAACGGAGAAAGTGGAACTCCCCCGCTTTCTCCGTTATTTATTTTCTTTCTTAACTCACACGTTTAAACGGTACGCATATATGGAACGTACGAAAGAGCACCGCGCAGAACTTCTGCTGTCAGAGTACGATCTTCTCCGAGTTCCATTACTTCCCCATCAAAGCACACCCACTGCGGTCCTTCGAATTTCATCTTCACGCATCGAGTGTACGAAAGGATCTTTCCGTATTTTTTTCCAAGTACGCCATCCTTGGAAATGTACGAGCCGGCACGGTATGCTCCCACCATGGAGACAAACTTCGGAATGCTGATATCGTCCACGATCACGACGTCCATTTCGCCGTCGGTCAGATCTGCCAGAGGAGCCGCGCAGAATCCGCCACCATAGAACTGAGAATTGGCACACGCCGCAAGAAGTACTTCCTTCTCGATAACTT
>JAZRNC010000065.1:0-17046 GCA_045647965.1 Eubacteriales bacterium
AGGTAGAAGCTATGACAATGGCTACCCGTATCGTTGTTATGAAGGACGGTCTTATCCAGCAGGTTGATACTCCTCAGAACCTCTACGACTACCCCGTAAACCTCTTCGTTGCAGGATTTATCGGAACACCTCAGATGAACTTCATCAATTGTGTTCTTGAAGAAAAGGGTGGCGATCTCTACGTAACATTCGGTTCAAACTCTCTTAAGGTTCCGGCTGAAAAGTATGCGGATTCCGCACTTAAGGAATACGTTGGTAAGGAAGTTGTTCTCGGTATCCGTCCCGAAAGCATTCACGATGACGACGCTTCCATCAGAGCAATGGCTGATTCCGTTATCGAAACAGACGTAGAAGTAACAGAACTTATGGGTGCTGAAATTTACCTCTACCTCGTATCCGAAGAAACCAGCATGACAGCACGTGTATCTGCTCGTTCCAAGGCAAGAGCCGGCGACATCATCAATGTTGCTTTCGACATGTCCAGAGTTCACATCTTCGACAAGGATACAGAACGTTACATCGTTCACTAATTCACCAAAATATAAGAGCCGTTCATTCCGTATGGACGGCTTTTTGTTATCTGTTCAAAAAAATATGCAAAAGTGCCATAATGTACTTGACGAACGGACGGCACAAGTATATAATAGTTATATGAAGATTGATAAGAATTGGGGGATGATGTATGAAACCGCTTTTGTATGTGATTTTGATTATTTTGATTGCGGCATCCTCTGCTTTTTTCGTTTCGGCGGGCGATTTGCAGTATGCGGAAGGTGAGGTTCTGTACCATCAAAACTTCACGCAGGTTACGGCTGTTAACGTTCTTGGGGTCAAAAAAGGTACTCTCAGTACGAAGAATGCATATATGGGTTGTCTTGAAGATACGTTGGATATCCGAACCTATGATAACGGGCGTTTTTATTTAATTCTTCCGTCCGTGGCGAAAAAGGAGTCGTACACGTTTGATTTTACGTTTTCCTTTGATGGGGAAGCAAGTGAAAACGAATCTTTGTCTGTGATGCTGACTTGCCGTGGAAGTGAACCGACAAATATTACTTCTGTGGTGATCCGCCGCGACGGCACGGTAGATAATTTTTCCGAACCGAGTGACGTGATCCGCGAGGCGCTCGTTGCAGGAAAAGAGATCCGTGTAAAGATTCCGGTGGAAAACAATATCTTACATAAAATAGTTCTTGAATACGGAGATGTTGCTTGCGAACTGAACCGAGAAAACATTCTTTTGGTAAACGCGGGAGATATGGGATTTATTACGCGTAACGCGCCTGTATCCATTCGGGAAATCTATCTTGTAAACGGTACAAACTACGCGAAAATGACGGGAGAATTTGTACATACGTCTTACGCTACGGACGAAAAACCGGCACCTGAGTATGATTCGGAGGGAGATTCGGTGATCGCGCCTCCGACGTATGACCGTGGACGGCCTCTTATCGCTTTGTGTGTCGCATCTTTTTTGCTTGGAATCGTTTTCTTCCCGCGTAAGAGGAAAATGTGAAAAAATACGTAATTTTTGCACACCAAAACAGTGGAATGCTAAAAAAGCACCGCTGTTTTTTGTGTTTCAGAGGCAATTCACGAAAAGTTAACAAAAAGGATTAAATTTGTTATTGAACAAAGGAGGCTAAAATGGTAAATTATTATCAGTGGTTAGCACTCAGATGTTTCAAGTGCTAAAAACCTTAAGCCAAAACGGTGAAATTACCAAAAGCAGATACTAACAAAGACAAAAAAGAAGAAAAAAGCGGAAGGCAGGAGGTGAGAAACGGTTGACTATCCGAAATGATGAGCTTAGCGAAAGAAAAAAACTGATATTGAAGGCGATTATTGATGCACATATTGCGAACGGAGAGCCTGTCGGCAGTAAAACGCTGACGTTCAATAAGCAGATCGCGTGTTCGTCTGCTACGGTTCGAAACGAGATGGCAGAACTGGAAGAAATGGGATACCTCGAACAACCGCACACGTCGGCGGGACGAATCCCCTCGGAATCCGGATACCGTTTCTACGTAGACTGGCTGATTGACCGCTATAATTTGACGCAGAGTGAGATCTCTCAGTTGCAGATGAACCTTCGGCAAAAACAGATGGAACTGGATTCCATTATGCAGACGGCGGTGACTCTTGCGTCGAAATTAACCAATTACACCGCACTTGCTGTGAAACCGAGACAGCCGCGAATTGTGGTCACACGGTACGAACTGATTCGTCTGGATGATACCACGGTCGTACTCATTATGGTGATCGGCAACGTCGTGAAATCCAAGTATATCCGATCGGCTCATCCGATTTCCGCAGAAATTGCGCGGCTGTTGTCAAGTGTTTTGAACACCAAGGCAACGGGGATTACCGCGTCGGAAATTACTTTGCCTATGATGATGGAAATGGAACGGATGATGGGCGAATACGATTATCTTGTGGCGCCGATCATCAAAGCAGTTTGTGAGACCATTTCCGCATTTGACGGCGGCGACATTCGCTTTGAGGGAATCAATCACTTGCTTGCGTACCCGGATTTTTACGATACCGAACGCTTGCGCGATATGCTTGCCCTCTTTGAAAATAAGGATTCGCTGCTTGAAATTCTGTCGGATGAATCACGCAGTGACGCGCTGAGAGTGTTTATCGGTAGAGAAAACGTGGTGAAAGTCATGGACAATTCCACGCTGATCCTGAAACCGATCGTTGATTCCGGCAAAACCGTCGGAGCAATTGGCATTATCGGGCCGACACGAATGGATTACCGTCGAGTGATCGCAACGATAGAACATCTCTCCACGTATATATCCGAGGCAATTGACCAGCCGAAGTTTGACGGTGACGGAGATCCCGGACGGTTGTTCGGACAGAGGTGAGAAATTTTTAACCGATTATAATTCTTACGGGGGATAAACATGAACGAAGAAATGATAAATCAGGAGGAGACTCCTTTAGCAGAAGAATCTGCAGCAGAGGAAGTGACTCCCGCGGCTGAATCAAACGATGAGCAAAAAACAGAAAGCAAAAAAGATAAGAAAGCCGATATAAAAAAACTGAAAGCGGAGCTTGAGGAAGCACAGAAAAAATGCGAAGCAGAAACAAAGCGCGCCGATGAGGCGAACGAAAAATATCTGCGCGTGGCTGCCGAATATGAGAATTTCCGCAAACGCAGTCAAAAGGAACGGGAGGGCATCTATTCGGATGCGGTGGCAGATACACTGTCCGGTCTTCTTCCGATCATTGATAATTTGCAGTATGCGTCGAAGTATTCAAGTGGGGATGCGGAGAAAGTGGCTGAGGGACTTGTGATGATCCTCGGAAAACTTCCCGAAACTCTCGAAAAACTCGGTATTCAGCAGTTTGGGGAAGCGGGAGAAGCGTTTGACCCGAACATTCACAACGCGGTGCTTCATGTCGATGACGAATCGTACGGAGAAGGGGAGATCGTGGATGTTTTGCAGTGTGGCTATAAGTACGGGGATAAGGTTCTCCGTTACGCGATGGTAAAGGTCGCAAACTAAAAAACTGACAGTGTCAGTGGATCTTGTCAATTATTTCCCGCTATTCAGCGGTGGTAATATAAATTCAAATAAACAATAATAATATATAAAGATAATTTGGAGGTATTTCAATTATGGCTAAAATCATTGGTATAGATTTAGGTACAACTAACTCTTGTGTTGCAGTATTCGAAGGCGGCGAACCCGTCGTTATTCCGAATCCCGAAGGAGCAAGAACCACGCCTTCCGTTGTTGCGTTCTCCAAGAACGGCGAAAGACTCGTTGGTCAGGTAGCAAAGCGTCAGGCAATCACAAACCCCGACCGTACAGTAGCATCCATCAAGCGTCATATGGGTTCTGACTATAAAGTAGATCTTGACGAAAAGAAGTATACACCCCAGGAAATCTCTGCAATGGTTCTGCAGAAGCTCAAGGCAGAAGCTGAAGCATACCTCGGCGGATCGGTCACTCAGGCAGTAATCACTGTTCCTGCGTACTTCAGCGACTCTCAGCGTCAGGCTACCAAGGATGCAGGTAAAATTGCAGGTCTTGAAGTTCTTCGTATCATCAACGAACCCACAGCCGCTGCTCTTGCGTATGGCGTTGACAAAGATGCTACCGAACAGAAGATCATGGTATTCGGCCTTGGCGGCGGTACGTTCGACGTTTCCATTCTTGAAATCTCCGACGGCGTGTTTGAAGTTCTCGCAACAAACGGTGACACAAAGCTCGGCGGTGACGACTTTGACGAAAGAATCATTGACTGGATCGCGACGGAATTTATGCGCGAAAACGGCGGCATTGATCTCAGAAAAGACAAAATGGCTCTTCAGAGATTGAAAGAAGCGGCTGAAAAAGCAAAGATCGAACTTTCCGGTGTTGCAACATCCAACATCAACCTCCCCTTCATTACCGCGGATGCAACAGGCCCGAAGCACTTTGACGGCACTCTCACAAGAGCGAAGTTCAACGAACTTACTGCAGACCTTGTAGAACGTACGATGATCCCCACGAAGAAGGCTCTCTCTGACGCCGGTCTTTCCGTTGGTCAGATCGATAAGGTTCTTCTCGTTGGCGGTTCCACCCGTATTCCCGCTGTTCAGGATGCCGTTCGTAACTTCATCGGTAAGGATCCCTTTAAGGGCATCAACCCCGACGAATGCGTTGCTATCGGTGCGGCAATTCAGGCAGGCGTTCTCGGCGGCGACGTAAAGGATCTTCTTCTCCTTGACGTTACTCCTCTGTCCCTCGGTATCGAGACACTCGGTGGTGTATTCAACAGAATTATTGACCGTAACACAACGATTCCCGTAAAGAAGAGCCAGATTTATTCTACGGCTGCTGACGGTCAGACATCCGTTGAAATCCACGTTCTCCAGGGTGAACGTGATATGGCGGCAGGTAACACCACACTCGGCAGATTCATTCTCGACGGTATTACTCCCGCTCCTCGTGGAATTCCGCAGATCGAAGTTACCTTCGATATCGACGCAAACGGTATCGTAAACGTATCCGCAACCGACAAGGGTACCGGTAAGGAACAGCACATCACCATTACTTCTTCCACCAATATGTCCCAGGATGACATCGATAAGGCTGTTCGTGATGCTGAAAAGTTCGCAGAAGAAGATAAGAAGAAGAAGGAAGCTGTCGAAGTTAAGAACAGAGCGGAAAACACCATTTATCAGAGCGAAAAGAGTCTCTCTGATATCGGCGATAAGGTATCCGACGCCGATAAGGACTCGGTTCGTGCGGCAATTGATAAGCTGAAGGAAACCGTAAAGACGGACGATCTCGACGCGATCAAGGCAGATACAGAAGCGCTTGAAAAAGCATTCTATCCGATCGCTGAAAAGATGTACGCACAGCAGCAGGCAGAGCAGGGTGCAGCCGGTCCCGATATGGGTGCGGACAACGGCGCAAACGGCAACACCTACTACAGCGCTGACTTCGAAGATAAGAGCGAAAACTAATGATCGAAACTGCAAGAAGGGCGGGGGAACACTCCGCCCTGTTGGCAGTAATAGAGAACCGTACATACACTGTACGTAATTGTATTTATATTTTCAAAGATTTGATGAAAAACTGCCGGAGGATATGGCATAATTATGGCTGAAGCAAAAAGAGATTACTACGAAATACTTGGTATTGACAAAAGCGCGGGAGATACCGATATAAAAAAGGCGTATCGCCAGCTTGCGAAAAAATACCATCCCGATATGAATCCCGGGGATAAAGAGGCAGAGACAAAGTTCAAAGAAGTCAACGAAGCGTACGACGTTTTGTCCGATCCTGATAAGAAAGCCAAGTACGATCAGTACGGTCACGCGGCGTTCGATCCTGCGTCAGGCATGGGCGGATCGGGATTCGGCGGATTCGGTGGATTTGGAGATTTTGATATCAGCGATATTTTCTCAAGCTTTTTTGGTGGTGCCGGAGGGGGCAGTGCACGTCGAAACGGTCCGATTCGCGGTGAGAACGTAACGATTCGTCAGACGCTCACCTTTGAAGAAGCGGTGTTCGGATGCAAAAAAGAGATCACATACCAGAAGATCCAGAAATGTTCCGAATGTGACGGGTCGGGCGCAGAAAAGGGAACATCTCCCAAAACGTGTACGACGTGTAACGGTTCGGGGCAAGTAAGAGTTCAGCAGCGCTCCCCGTTTGGCATTATTCAGACGGCAAAATCGTGCGATGCCTGCCACGGAACGGGTAAGATTATCGAAAATAAATGTAATTCTTGTCGTGGAACGGGATTTACCAGAGTTTCGAAGAAGCTTGAAGTGAACATTCCGGCGGGTATCGACGACGGTCAGCAGATCGGGCTCAAATACCAGGGCTCGGACGGTATGAACGGCGGCTCGGCGGGAGACCTTAACATTGTGATAAATGTACGTCCGCACTCTATTTTCGAGCGTGACGGCGACGATATTTACTGCGAAGTACCGATTACCTATGCGGAGGCAACGCTTGGCGCTGAGGTGGATTTCCCGACTCTCGAAGGATCGCAAAAGTATACGATTCCCGAGGGTACACAGACGGGTACCGTCTTCACACTTCGCGGAAAAGGCGTGACTCGCGTTAATTCCAAAATCCGCGGCAACCTTTACGTGACGGTTGTGGTTGAGATCCCGAAGAATCTGACGGGCGAGCAAAAAGCACTCCTTGAAAAGTTTGCAGAGTCTTGCGGGGAATCCAATTACTCGAAGCGCACGAGCTTTTTTAAGAGATTTTTCAACAAAAAAGATAATGCATAAGGAGGCGCACGATGGATGAGAACAAAAGTTGGGTACAGATAAAGGTTACCTGTGAGTCGGCGGATGTAGAGACGGTATCAAGTGTTATGTCTATGATTGACGCCGGACTGATGGTGGAAGATTACTCCGACATTGACGGCATTCTGGATGGCGTATACGGCGATCTGATCGATGAAAGCATTCTGGAGGCGGATCGTACCAAGGCGGCGGTATCGGTGTTTATATCGGTTATGAAGCCCCTTGCAGAGAGCGAATTGTTTATCAAACAGCGCCTTCTCGATCTTGGTATTTCCTTTGAGATCGAACATATCGGAGTGTGCGAGGAAGACTGGGCGGACTCTTGGAAAAAATATTATAAGCCGATCAAAACCGGTCGTCGTCTCGTGATCGTTCCCGTGTGGGAAGAATACACGGCAGAAGAAGGGGAGATTACCGTACTGATGGATCCCGGTATGGCGTTTGGTACGGGTACACACGAAACCACAAGACTCTGTGCAGGACTGGTGGAAAAGTATACGACGGAGCAGTGTTCCGTTCTTGACGTCGGATGCGGTTCGGGAATTTTGGCAATCGCGGCAGCAAAACTTGGGGCAGGACGCTGTTTTGCGTGCGATATTGACCCTGTTGCCGTTCGTGTGGCAAAGGAAAATACCGAGCTGAACGATACGCCAAACGTCGAGTGTGCTGTCTCCAATCTTCTCGGACAAGTACCGAAGACGGACGGCGGTTACAACGTTGTTGTAGCTAATATCGTGGCGGATATCATCATTCGTCTCGCTCCCGATGTTGGGGAATATATGGCAAACGACGGTGTGTTGATCGTTTCCGGTATTATTGAAGAAAGAGCAGACGAGGTAATCGCTGTTCTCGATGCGTGCGGTTTCGCGATCAAGGACGAACGTCGTGAGAACGGTTGGTATGCCGCTGCTGTAGTAAAAAAATAATGTAAACAAAAACCACGCGTTTGTGCAGTGATCACAGACGCGTGGAATTTTTTTATTGGTTTGTGTTTCCGCGATTCAATCACGGAAGAGCTTTGCATGATGGCTAAGCATCAAACGGTGGGGGCGCTTGGCGGAAAGGATGAGTCGTCGCGGTTTTTATCGCTTTTTTCGTTTTTCATGCGTTCTTCTTCGCGCTGACGTTCGAGTTCTGCGATGTGACGTGCGTGCGCTTCGTTTTCTTCCTGACTCTTACGACGTTTTTCTGCGACCATCTCCTCAAGATCTTCTATGGTGGTGGTTTCAGGCTCGGACATCGCACGCAGGAATTGTGCTTCTTCCATGATTTCGTTTTTCATCAGATACTGTGCAATAAAGTGCAGACGTTCGATGTTCTCTTCAAGAATGAGCTTCGCCGAAGCGTAGGCCTTCATCACGATTTCCTTTACCTCGCTGTCGATCAGGGAAGCGGTTTCTTCGGAATAGTTCTTCGTGTGGTTGAAGTCACGTCCGAGGAATACTTCGTCGCTGGTTGACTCGCTACCGTAGAGAATCGGACCAAGCTTGTCGGACATACCGTACTTGGTTACCATCTGACGGGCGATGGAAGAGGCACGCTGAATATCGTTGGAAGCACCTGTGGAGATGTCCCCGAGGATGATCTGTTCTGCAACACGACCGCCGAGCAGCGTGATGATCTCATTTTCCATCATACCGCGGGACATATACGATTTATCCTCTTTGGGGAGAGAGAGCGTGTAGCCGCCGGCTCTTCCGCTTGGGATAATGGAGATCTGGTGTACGGGTTCTTCGGGCTGGCGAACCCAAGTGGTGATGGCGTGACCTGCTTCGTGATACGCCGTGAGTTTTTTCTCAGCTTCGCTGATCACACGGGATTTTTTTGCGGGACCGACGATAACTTTGATCATCGCTTCTTCCAAATCGTTCATACCGATGAGGTGTTTGCCTTTTCTTGCGGCAAGAAGCGCAGCTTCGTTAAGAAGGTTGGAAAGTTCCGCTCCGGTGAAGCCGACCGTGGTCTTTGCGATGATGGAAAGATCAACGTCCGCTTCAAAAGGCTTGTTGCGGGAGTGAACTTTCAGAATTTCTTCACGTCCTTTGACATCCGGCGGATTCATCGTGATCTGACGGTCAAAGCGGCCGGGACGAAGAAGGGCAGGGTCAAGGATATCGGGACGGTTTGTGGCTGCCATAACAATAATACCTTCGCTGGAACCGAAGCCGTCCATTTCAACGAGGATCTGGTTGAGGGTCTGTTCACGTTCATCGTGACCGCCGCCGAGACCTGCACCGCGGTGACGTCCAACGGCATCGATTTCATCAATGAAGATGATGGCTGCGGGATTCTTTTTTGCGGTATCGAAAAGGTCACGTACACGGGATGCACCGACACCGACGTACATTTCCACGAAATCGGAACCGGAGATCGAGTAGAACGGAACACCGGCTTCGCCGGCTACGGCTTTGGCGATCAGGGTTTTACCCGTTCCGGGCGGGCCCACGAGAAGAACACCGTGCGGGATTTTTGCACCGAGCTTTGTGAAATACGCAGGATTGCGTAAGAATTCGACGATCTCTTCGAGTTCGGCTTTTTCTTCGTCCGCACCCGCAACGTCCTTAAAGTAGATCGATGCTTTATCGGCGGTGACAAGCTTTGCTTTTGCTCTGCCGACGGAGTTGATCTTCGAACCCTTACCGCCGGATGCCTGATTCATCATAAAGATCCACATAGCGATCAGAAGCACGAGTACGATCGCATAGGGAATCAGAGAAACCCACCAGGGAATATCGTACGGCGGGGGATAGTCATACGCGGTGATGATTCCGTTTGCGTACTGTTCTTCAATAGTATCACTCAGATCACGGATAAAGAGATCCAGACTGCGTAATTTATATGTTATGATTTTTTCACCCTCTGAACCGTCGGACAGTGTGGTTCTCACCGCCATAGTCAGATTGTTGTTTTCATCGACTTCGAATCTCTTGACCTGTTCGTTCTGGAAAAGGTCAATAATGTCGCTGTAAACGAGTTCTTCAGATGGAAGGGTATTCCAGAGAGATGCGGTAGCGACAAGAATGATGCCAATGAGAACGATATAGAACACTGCAACTTTAAAACCGTTCTTCATTCTCTCCTCCTTGAATGGTTATACTTGTGATAGATTTATTTTGTGTATACTTCGGGTTTTAATACACCGATGTACGGAAGTGCGCGATATTTTTCGGCGTAGTCAAGTCCGTAACCGACGACAAATTCATCGGGAATTTCACAACCGACGTAATCGGGAGCGAACTCTACTTCACGACGGGACGGTTTGTCGAGAAGGGTACAGGTTTTTACGGAATTAGCGCCGTTGATTTTGAGATAATCCACGAGATAGGATAGGGTACGTCCGCTGTCAATGATATCTTCTACGACAACGATGTTGCATTCGGACAGATCGTCTCGATGGAGATCAAGGATAATGTTGATTCTTCCCGCGGATACGGTTCCGTTTTTGTACGAAGAAACCTTCATAAAGTCAATTTCTACGGGGATCGTGATTTTCTTCATCAAGTCGCCCATAAATACGATGCTTCCTTTTAAAATGCAGAGAAGCAGCAACCGCCCCGGTTTATCCCGGTAGTCACGGTCAATTTCTGCAGCAATTATTGAGGTGAGCTCGTCGATTTTTTCTGTGGAAACGAGAATTTTTTCAATATCTTTGTCAAGCACGGATGAGTATGCCATACGATGTAACCTCCATAAGTGATGTCAGTAGATAGTAATCAAGTGAGCGGGATTTCTTCGATTAAGCATCCCGGACACGTTCGTAACACAAAAGATGGATCACGTCCACGCAGTCTTTGCTCACGGCTTCCGTTCCGTCTCTTGGCGGAAAGCCGGGGATCCATAAAATTCCGTCGTCGTCACACACAATCGGAATGAAATTTTTTTGTTCCGAAGTCATTTTATTGTCGATAAACAATTTTTTAACCTTGCGTGTCATATGTCCGAAGCGATAGGTATCTCCCGATCGGCGATGCCGTACTATCAGACTTCCTATTATTTTATCAGAACAGATGGTCCGGAGTATAGATAATTTGTAAATATTTTCCCCACGGGAGATAAAGGTTTTGTGACCGGCAGCGTCCTGTGTGGAAATTTTTAAAAGATACCGCTCGTTCTCAAAACATTCGCCATCCCTCGGATATTCAAATATCACTTCAGATGGGGATGGGGGGGCTTCCGTTTGACAAAAACGCAGATACTCTCCCTCGATGCGAAACGTGATTTTTCCGGGGAGGGACAGACTTTTTTCTCCCGTCGAGTGATCAAGGAGGTCGCGAATTGCGCTGATATGCACTTCTTCAAGGGACGTGTCGGAGGGTTTGGCATTATCATACAGAAGTCGGAAAACTCTCGACATGACGGCGGGGGGAAGATTTTTTACGGTTTCTTTTTTGATGGAAGTTTCTCCGGACAAAACAAGGGAAGCGGCAGCCTTTTCGAGATAATCGTTATCTTCCCGAAGGAGAGTCGTCATTCGCGAAACGGCGGCTTGGGGGGCGGGACACAGTTTTTTCAGACATGGTACGACTTCGTGTCGGATATAGTTTCGTGTGTACGCCGTATCGGTATTGGTGGAGTCGACGACGTACGGTACGGAATTTTCTCTGCACCACGTACGAATGTCATCTCCGGAATCGTACAGGAGAGGCCGGATATACAGCCCGTCACGGATCGGATCAATGCCGCAAAGACCGCGAAGTCCCGTTCCGCGAAGCATATGGAAAAGGACGGTCTCAAGGTTGTCGTCCGCGTTGTGTGCCGTCGCAATCAAAGCACCTGAGGGGTGATCCGTCAATTTTTTTGATATCTGATCGAAAAAATCATAACGAACGAGACGTGCGGTTTCTTCGATTCCTTTTCCTTGTTCGGCTGCGAGTGCCGGTACATCGACGTGCAGCACGGAGAGGGGAATGGACAGTTTTTCGCAAGTCAAACGACAGAACTCCTCATCCGCATCGGCTTCACTTCCGCGAATCCCGTGATTGACGTGTGCGGCAAAGAGCGGAATTTTTTCCGTGCGGCAAAAGGAGTGGAGCAGGTGCAAAAGGCAAGAGGAATCCGCACCACCCGAATACGCCACGATGAGCGCACCTCGATGGCGGATCGCTTCATCGAGACGATATTTTTTCATAGTATCCAGAAAATTCAGAACCATTTGCTACACTCTCTATCTCCGTTTAGTTTATACAAGTCGGCGCACGGAAATTCATTATTTATTATATCACAAAATGAAGTCTCTTTGCAACATTTTACCATAAACTTATTGATAAAATAAAAAAATAAAAACTTGAAATGTATTGACAGAAGTTTTGATATGGTTTATAATTAAGTCAAAAATATAGTATGGACTCGGTTCGAGTTAACTTCTACCTTTACAATAGTACAAATATACATAAGGAGAAATTATTATGAAATTTTCTGCATGCGGCGGTTGGTTTGGCAAAGATTGGTATGAAAACGTTGAGAGTGCGGCAAAATACGGTTTCAAGGGTGTAGAACAGCTTGGTTGGAATCATCTTGATATGGATAGAGCAAGAAAACTGCTTGACAGCACGGGCGTTTGTTCCACAAGCCTTCTCTGCCGTCCGAAAGATTCTTCCAAGAACTGGATCGTTGAAAACAGTCACGGTCTTGTTTGGGAAGATGCAAGAGAAACATTCCTTGAATCTTTCAGAGATACAGCGGAAGCGGCAAAGGCAATGAACGTTCCGACGATCGTCGTTACGACCGGTAACGAACGTTTTGACGTTTCCAGAGAAAAGCAGTTTGATATCTGCGTAGAAACTCTCAAAGAAATGTCCAAAATTGCAGAGGAATACCAGATTCCGATCGTTCTTGAACCGCTCAATGTTCTCGTAAACCATAAGGGTTATTTCCTCGTTACCACGGAAGATGCAGTAAGAATGATCAAAGAGGTTGACAGCCCCTACTGCAAGATCCTGTTCGATATTTATCATCAGCAGGTATCCGAAGGAAACGTAATTCGCAACATTCAGAATAACATTGATCTGATCGGTCACTTCCATATCGGTGACAACCCCGGCAGAGCAGAACCCGGTACCGGTGAGATCAACTATACAAACGTATTCAAGGCAATCAAGGAAACGGGATACGACGGATGGCTCGCATTCGAATGCAGAGCCAGCGTGGAAGTTGAAACTGTTTGCAAGAATATGCATGAGCTCATCGCTCCGTTTGTTGACTGATGCGTTATGGAACCCGAACGTTTACGTTCGGGTTTTTTTATCCTGTTTTAAAAAATTTTAATAGTTATTCAACATTTTTCCCCTTTCCTTTTTGGATGGATGATGTATAATAAGAATAACGAGTAAAAAAGGTGGTGAGGCAGTGTGCAGAAAATCAAACAACTGTGTATTACGGGGATACTGTGCGTATTTGCCTCTGTTTTTTTAGCACTTGCCGTTCATGCAAACACGTATACGGCTTCTCCGTATCGTGATACCATTGACAATTATGATGAGATCTTTCTGAAACTTTCCGAAGCGGTTCTTTTGAATATGGAGAGCGTGGATCTGTCCGAATATCATATCGAGGAATCGATGTTTTTGCAGGTGTATTTCGATCTGATCTCAGCCACCCCCGAATTCTTTTATCTTGACAACAAGGTGACGTATTTCTATAACAAACACGATAAGGATCACCACGTCTCGACCGTGAAATTCAATTATACGATGGATAAGGTACGACGTGAGGAGGCGATGGCGGAATACGAACGGGAACTATCGTATATCGTATCCCTTGTGGACAGAGATATGAGTGAAGCGGAAAAAGCCCTGTGGGTACACGACTATTTCGTCGCGATGTTTTCTTACGACAAAGAGGAAAAGTATTTCGATGCGTACTCCCTGTTTACCGAACGGACGGGAGTTTGTCAGGCGTATTCCCTCGGCTATATTGCCGTTCTTCGAGAACTCGGAATGGAAGCCGTTATGGTCACAAGTCCTGAGATGAACCATGCGTGGAATTTAGTCAGAATCGACGGCCATTGGTATCACGTGGATCTTTCGTATGACGATCCGCGGGATGGTCAGTTCGGGATGGTATCCCACGAGAATTTTCTGTTGACCGATGCTGAAATTGCGGCTACCACCTCACCCCATTACGCATGGGAAAGTGCTTTTCGGTGTGAGGACACATCCTTTATCGACGGAATCTGGCGCGGAGTCGAGTCCCGTATGGTATATTTGAACGGACAATGGTATTTTATCGATTCTGCGGAAAAAACTCTCGTCGTTGCGGATTTTCGAAAAATATTCCGTGCGAATATCTACGTGTTTGAAGATAAGTGGTACTTGAAAGGAGAAAGAAGAAAGTATTGGCGGGGTGTTTTCTCGGGTGTTTCCGAATTTATGGGCCATATATTTGTGAATACTCCCACTGAAATTATCATCTACAGTCCCCTCACGTCAATGACAAGTGTTTTTCTTCTCTCGGAGGATGAGAATGATATTTACGGCTCCGTGATTTATAAAAATACGCTCGAATATATGACAAGTGAAGCACCGACGCAGGAAGCGCTCAAAACCGTCACATATTTTGAAATCACGGATTTTTCGGAGGAGAAATTTACTTCTAAGTGGCCGTTTGAGGATGTGTTCCGATTTGATACGTATTATTCGTCCATGCGTCGTGTGTATAATCTCGGATTGTTCCAGGGGGTGTCCGATACCCGATTTGCACCGAGCGCTACGCTTACGCGGGCGATGTTTGTGACGGTGATCGGACGAATGATGGGTGTTGATACATCTAAATATCAGACGAGCCGATACGTAGATGTGAAACCGAATCTTTGGTACTCGCCGTACGTGGAGTGGGCAAGTGAAATGGGGATCGTGAACGGAGTCGGAGACGGGAAATTCGATCCGCTCGGCGAACTAACCCACGAACAAGCGTACAAAATTATTGCGCTCTGTGCTAGGCTATACGGATACGGGGGAAAATACATCGACTACGGTGCGGTGAAATTTGATGACATCAATCAAATTTCCGACTGGGCATATCCAAGCATTGCGTATTGTGTGACCAATTCACTGATCGTTGATACGGAGAACACAAAATTGTACCCGCGAAAACCTGCCACACGTGCTGAGGCAGCTTGCTTGATTGACAAATTTTATACGCTTATGAAAAAATAAAAGATCCGTGTGTTTTTTGAAAAAAAGCATTGCGGATCTTTTCGTTTTGTGTTACAATCAATAAAAAAGGCGGTGAGTGATATATGCAGACCATATCGAAAGAAATACTCGCGGACTATCAAGTGAGAAAGACGGTGCGTCAGAAAAAGAGATTTTTAGATCGGATGATGCGGGAATATCCGGAGGCTTTCGTGGAAGAAGGCGGCTTTTTTCATAACCGCAATCTGATCATCGGGGATGTTGAGAGTGCGGACATAATTTTTAGTGCACATTACGATACGTGTACGGCTCTTCCGTTTCCGAATCTTGTTTTTCCGAAAAACATTCCCCTCACGCTTCTTTACAGTGTGCTGATCTGTATTCCGATGTTTTTTTGTACGTTCGCTGTGGGTTTTCTCATTCGTTTGATGACGGATAATTATTGGATCAATTATTTCGGGGTACTTGGATCTTTTGTTGTGATTTTTATGGCGTTGTTCTTTTTTGGAATTCCGAACCGTCATACGGCAAACGACAATACGTCGGGAGTTGTTGCCCTTTGCGAGTTGATGAGCTCACTGAGTGAGGAGCAAAAACGTAGAGTGGCGTTCGTGTTTTTCGATAACGAAGAGAATGGACTCCTCGGTTCGGCGTTTTTCCGAAAGAAACACAAGGCAATATTAAAAAACAAACTTCTTTTCAATTTTGACTGCGTATCCGATGGCGATCATATGCTTCTCGTCCTTGATAAAGCGTCAAAGAAAAAATACGGAGAGAAGATTAAATCTTCTTTCACCGATTCTTCAAGGAAGACCGTATGGATCGAAGACGCAAAATCGACGTACTATCCGTCCGATCAGGCAGGATTCCCGATGGGTCTGGCGTTGTCGTCAATGAAGCGCGGAAAGATCGTCGGTCTTTATATGGATCGCATTCATACGGTTCGCGACACCGTTTTCGATTATGACAATATTATGTGGATCGTGGACGGCGTGCAAAAATTTCTTTCGTAACTACCATAGAAAAATAAAAAACAAAAGAAGGAGAGAGCCTCGCCTCTCCATTCTTAGCTGAGAAATAACTAACGCCACCAAGGATTGTCTTTGGTGGTGTTTTTTAATAAGCAAGGATTTACGAAAGGCTCCATCCGTGAGGGCGGGGGACCGCGGTGGCGGTGGAAGGAGCCTGTGCGACATTAAGCACTAATAAATTTTGTTATAACTCACTCTCCCTCAGTCAGCTTCGCTGACAGCTCCCTCCCGGAGGGAGCCTTATATGTGCTGTGCCGCAGATAGTGGGGGCGGGCTTCTGCCCAATTTGGTGCGGTGGACTGCCACGCGCTATGCTTGCCCCCAGACGCGAGCGTCGGGAAATGCGGAAATCCAAGGATTACTTGGATTTGAAACAATGAATTGATAATTGCTTTTTCGTAAATATGTGCTATAATGTAATCACACCGGTGATAAAACTTTTGGAGGTGCTTTTATGCAACTGGATTTAGGACAAAAAATACGTGAATTACGCCGCCGTGACGGACGCACACAAGAAGCACTTGCTGAGGCTATCGGAGTGACATCGCAAGCGGTTTCTCGATGGGAGGCAAATGGTGGTTATCCCGATATGGAAATGATTCCGTCCATCGCAAATTATTTTGGAGTTACCATTGATGAATTGTTTGGATACCATAATGACAGAGAAAGTAAAATCGATATGATTATTAACAAAATCAATTCATTTGGTATTCAATCCCGAGGGGATGATGAATGGGTAGACGAGTGCCTTTCCATTCTGCGAGAAGGACTTGCGGAATTTCCGCAAAATGAAAGACTACTCCTTACTCTTGCAGATACACTTTCCGAAGCTGGGTGGAGACGTCATAAGGAATGGCTATATTACGATGACGAAGGCTTTATTCAGCATAATTATGATGTTCACAAGCGCAATGAATATTGGGCAGAATCAATTAAGCTTTGCGAGTATCTTATTAACAATGCTACTGATAACTCAACGGTTACAACGGCAATTCACATTCTTGTTTTGCTTTACAGAAATATAGGAGAGAATGACAAAGCAATTGCGTATGCTCAGAAAATGCCCGAACTAAAAAACTGCAGAGAAATATTGCTTTCTGCCGCTTCCGAT
>JAZRNC010000066.1:0-7576 GCA_045647965.1 Eubacteriales bacterium
ATATCAGATTGATGCCGTGCGCGGCGTGCCTCACGAAATGAAGGCGCAGGGTACGGTTATTAAATTCCTTGAGAGCGGTATTGCAGAGATCGAATATTTCCGCTATCCGACACGAATCACCGATAAAAACAGACCGAAATACACCTTTGAGCAGAGCGAGGACGTTTTGGAGATTATGCCCTACGGCATAGCTGCGGACCTCCTTAAAAGCGACGTATCTGCGGAATACGGCAACGTATACGCTACGAGATACGAGGCTATGAAGCAGATGCTTGACCCGAGATATCAAATGACAGCCGTTACCATAGAGGGAGGCATTGATATATGAGCGTTGAAACAGGCGACCTTATTTCGAGGATTTACGCCAATTTCAGAGGCGTAGACTTTCGGGGCGAGGAGATCAATACGCGCAGAAGCCCCGACGCGCTGAACGTATGGAAGGACTATAAGTACACCGAGAGCATACGCACAAGACCGGGGCTTGCGCGTAAAACGTTCATGGGTACCAAGATTTACGGCATTTATTTCTATCGCGACTTTATGATCGTCCATAGCGGAAGAAGTCTCCACAAAGTGACAGAAGATGGAAAAACATACTATATTGATACGACCGTAGAGCCGCGAAAAAGTAACGCCTTTATCTTTGAAAACGTGTGGTATTTCATGGACGGCAAGCATTATTTGCGATATGACGGAGAAACAATCTCCGATGTGGTGGGCTATATCCCCACAACCTCTATCGGCAGAAAGCCCGCAGGCGGCGGCACGATCTATGAGGATGTGAATATGCTCTCCGACTATCGCAAGAACACGTTTCTCGGAAACGAGATGGACACTCAATATTACCTTGATACCAAGAATATCGACCCCACCTTTACTCCTACGGTAAAGATAAACGGCGAGCCATACACTTCCATTTTGGTAGATCATTTCAATGGCATTATAACTTTTGCGAAAGCACCGAACGCTCCTTTAACGGACGGGCAGGATAACGTGGAGATCACCTTCAAAAAGCCGGTTACGAGGAAAGTGGACAGCAAGACCTTGAGGTATCAAGACATTGTGCTGAATTGCACTATGCTCCAAGTCTTTGACAACAGAGTATTTATAAGCGGCAATCCCGACTTTCCCAACACGGTATGGCATTGTAGCCTCAACGACCCCACCTATTTTTCCGACCTCGACTATTACCGAGAGGGGCTTGACACGGCTGCGGTAAAGGGAATGGTAGCAGGAAATAACGCCTTGTGGGTGTTCCGTGAGCCGACGGACGCGCACACTACGGTATTTTATCACACGCCTACCATTGACAGCGACTACGGCAAGATTTATCCTTCTCAACACTCAAGCATTACTACGGGATGCGTGGGAGCGGCGGTAAACTTTAACGACGATATTGTATTTTTCAGCGACCGAGGAATGGAGGGCATTTCGGGCGACGTTACAACCGAGCAGGCAATAGCGCACCGCAGCTCGCTCGTTGACCGCAAGCTGATTGCGGAAACGGGATATAGAGATATGGTAACGGCAGAATGGGAGGGCTATTTGCTCGTGTTCATCGGCAACAAGGTCTACCTTGCCGACTCAAGAACAGCCTTTACAAACGAAAATCACATAGAGTATGAGTTTTACTATTGGGTGTTGGAGAAAGAAGTAACCTGCGCGAGTGTATTTAACGGAATTCTCTACGTTGGCACTAACGATGGTGTTTATACCTTAACTGATAATGAATGTGATATTGAAAGTTGGTGGACGACTCCGCTCGATAAATTCAATAGCCCCAATAGAATGAAAACCACAAACAAAAAGGGTTGTACTGTTGAGGCTTTGGGCGCAGAAATCTCCGTTTTTGCTAAAAGCAATAAGGACGAGGATTTTGATTTGATTGATACATTTAACGATGTAACTGATTCTTTTGTGTGCCGAATAAAGAAAAAAAAGTGGAAAGATATTAAACTGAAATTTTATACCACAAAAAGGTTTGCTTTGGAATCGGCAACGCTTGAGGCTTTTATTGGAGGATATCTGAAATAACTCTTGACAAATTATTACTTTTGTGGTATAATATTCCCAATAAAACCACTCACGAGGTAACAGTATGACCGTAGAAGAAAAAAGGGCGTATCAGAAACAATATCGAGAAAAGAACAAAGAGCGTATCCGAGAGCAAAAAAATCAGTATATGAAAGAGTATTACGCCAAAAACAAAGACAAAATCAAGACTTATCAGAAATCGTATTATCAAAATAATGCGGAAAAGGTCAAGGCAAGAACGAGCCAATGGAAAGAAGAAAACCAAGACCAAGTAAATGCCTACAATAAGAAATTCAGAGCAGAGCATAGCAAAGAACATTCAGCGTACATCAAGCGACGAAGGAACGAAGATGCTACATATAAAATGATCTGTGCAGTAAGAAATATGCTCAACAACGCATTTAACAAACGGACGAACGTAGGCAAAAGCAAGCAAGCCGAAGAAATATTAGGATGCACTATTGAGTTTTTTATAGAATACTTGCAAAGCAAGTTTTCGGAAGGTATGACTCTTGAAAATCACGGCGAGTGGCACATTGACCATATTATACCGCTTTCAACCGCAACGAGTGTTGAGGAAGTAATAAAACTAAATCATTACACAAACTTGCAACCATTGTGGGCAAAAGACAACATAACAAAAAGAAACAAGACACCTTAACGGGTGTCTTTCTTTTTTACACTTGTTCTATAAAGAGAGGTGAAATAGATGGCAACAAATACACCGAATTACGACATCGACTACAGCGCTAAAGAGTTTAGAGACGTAAAAGTTGAAGAAATGAAAGCTGCGAAGGACAATGCTAAGTTTTACAACCAAGCGGTGAAGGATATCAACGATGCAATTGATACGCAGAAAGACGGCATCAAGGCTTGGGGTGAAACGCAGGCGGATATTCAACAGAAGCGGACCGATTTTGCTATTGAACAGATAGAGCAGAAGAAGGAGCAAGCCCAAAAGGACTACATCAAGGAGCAATCTGCCTCATACGTAGATTGGCAGAAGCAATCTAACGCATACGGCGCAAATGCCGAGCAGATGGCGGCGCAGGGCATGACTAACACGGGCTATAGCGAAAGCTCGCAGGTCAGTATGTATAACGAATACCAAAGGCGTGTGACGGCGGCGAGAGAGACGATAGAACGTGCCAAGATTGAATTTGATAACCAAATCACTCAAGCGAAACTCCAAAACGACTCCCTGCTTGCCGAGATCGCTTACAACACCTTAAAGGAAATAAACACGCTTACCTTGGCGGGTGTTGAGAAAACAACCTTACTCAGAAGCGAGCAGAAAAAGAGAGACCTTGAGATCAAGCAGATGTACCATGACAGATGGCAAGACGTTCTCGATCAAATCAATAAGGAGAACGCGCTCAAAGAGGAAGTTAGACAGTACAACAAGAATATGCAGTTCCAAATAAGACGGGCAAACAAAGAGGAAATTTATCGAAATCAACAGCTCCAACTTGAAAGAGATAAATTTAATTGGCAAAAAGAGCAGGCGACTAACAGCGGCGATGGCGGCGGCTCGGGTCGCATAAGTTCATCAAAGGGCGAATCAAGTAGTTCGGGCAGTTCGAGCGGTATCGAGAAATCAAGCACATCAAATAACGGACTTAACTTCTCAACGTATGAGGAAGCCGTCGCATACATGGAGAGAAACGGCGTTCCAAGTTCCGTCGCCTCGGGTGTCATGACAAAGAGCGAATATCGAGGTCGTGGACGTAATTACGACTACGCTAATTATGCGGCGTATTTGAAAGATTATGCCCGTTATGCGGTTTTGGAGCATGGAAAGACCTATAAAAGGGGGTAAATCATGACTTTTTCTGAATGGAGAAAAAAGCAAAAAGAGGAAGAAACCGCAAGAGTCTCGTCCGCGATGAGCTTTGAAGAATGGCGGAAAAAGGAGTATGGCGTTGATGATGCTAAAACCAAGTATTACAATTCTTCTGCTGACGATGATATTGCCCCCGTGAGCAAGACCGAGGAAAGTGAGGACCGCACTTGGTTTCAAGCAGGCGCATTTGACGACGGATATCAGTTTGGCGACGTGTTGAGGACCGTTGGCGGCACTGCCGCGGATTTACAAGCAAGCGTTATGGGCGGCATCCTTGACATGGGCGAGAGCGTGGTTGACGCAGGTGCTTCTCTTGTCGCAGGCGTTGGCGGCATTTTCTCGGATGATTTTCAAGAGGACGTCGAGGGCTTTATCGAAAAGGACTTGTACGACGGCAGAGAGGTAGCGAAAAAGATTGTCGGGGTCACTAACCCCGGCACTCTTTTCGCGGATGCTGACGAGGACTCGATATTTGGCGAAAAGTCGCGCGACATTATGGCGAGTGGCGGACAGCTTATCGGACAGATCGGCTTGCAGGCAGTAGGCGTTCCGTGGTTTGTAACAGCAGGCGTAACGTCCTACGGCAGCGAGGTGGAAAACGCGCTAAATCAAGGCGCTACGCTTAACGAGGCGGCGGTGAGCGGTCTTACCTCTGCCGGCGTTGAAATTCTCACGGAGAAGTTATTCGGCGGTAGTGGACTCGGTGAAAAGGGGTTAATCAACCTTGACGGCTTGACAAAAGGCATATCCAACAAAGCGACAAAGGCTCTCCTTGATTTCGGTCTTGACATTGGCGCGGAAGGTAGCGAGGAAATTGCAAGCCAATTCTTCTCTACACTCGGGCAACAGCTCACATACGAAAAAGAGGACACTTGGGAGGAATTGCTTACCAACGAGGAGGCAATGGATGCCTATATCAGCCAAGTGGCAAATAGCTTGTTTGGCGAGGATGCCCGTGAGGCATACGGCGAGGCGTTTGTTGGCGGTGCTTTGCTTGGCGGCGGTGCAAACGCGGTGAAGGTCGGACGCTCCATTAAAAGCGGCAGGGATTACAGATCGGGTCTTACCGACAACGAGACGGCGGTTTTCAATCACGTTTACGAGGGTCGCGTTTCCGAGGAGTCGGAGACGAAGGGCAGAGAGCTTACCAAAGACGAAAAAGCGAAGCTCTACGACGAAACGATGGAGGACTTGCAGAAGGGCCGCATTGACACTGACACTATCGAGAGTGTGCTTGGCGGCGAGTCATACAAGACCTACAAGGACACCGTAGACAGCGAAAATTCCTTGCTTGAGCAGAAGGAAAGCCTGCAAGCCGAGTTTGATGCTTTGCAGAAGATGAAGCAGGGCGATATGACGGGCGAGCAGATGGATAGGCGCACCGAGTTACGCGAGCAGTTGGCGAAGCTCGACGCGCAGATCAAGCAGAATGAGAGCAATTCCCAACGCGGCGCTTTGAAGGAGAAGCTTTCAACGGACGTGCAGGGGATGCTCACGCGGCAGGTAGGCGAGCGCACACAGAGCGACAATTACCTTTTGGAGAGCTACGCGGAAAGAGGACGGCGCAGCGAGGCGTTTAAAGCTGACACAACCAAATACAAGGGAGCGCAGGCAGAGGTAGTCAAAAAGGCTATTGATAGCGGCGTTCTCAACAATACGCGAAGAACACACGAATTTGTGGACTTGATTTCCAAGATATCCGCAGATAAAGGTGTTCTTTTTGATTTCACGAATAACCAAAAGCTAAAAGAGAGCGGCTTTGCGGTGGACGGGGCGAGTGTCAACGGCTTTGTAACCAAAGACGGCATAACGCTTAATATGGACTCTCACAAGGCATGGCAATCTACGGTAGGTCACGAAATTACCCACGTTTTAGAGGGTACGGAGCTTTACACGGAATTGCAAAACGCAATCAAAACCTACGCAGAGTCGAAGGGCGAGTATAAGAGCCGTTACGATTCCATCACCGCGCTTTACAAGGGCGTTGAGGGTGCTGACGTGGACGCGGAGCTTACCGCCGATCTCGTTGGCGAATACCTCTTTACGGACGAGGCGTTTGTGCAAAATCTCTCCGCAAAGAACAGGAACGTATTCCAAAAGATTTACGACGAGCTGAAATATCTCCTCAAGGCAGCAACCGCAGGCAGCAAAGAGGCGCGAGAGCTTGAAAAGGTAAAACGTGCGTTTGATAAGGCGTATAAGGCAAGCGGCGAGGCGCAAAAAAACACCGCCGATGATAGCGGTGCGAAGTATGACATTGTTAATTTGGAAGATGGCAAGGTCTATGTAGAGGCGAGTCGAAAGGTTATCAACGGCACAACCGTTGATGAAATGAGAAAGGATATTGCGCAGTTCTTTTCCGACTTGCTTGGAGATAATCCTTCGTTGGATATTCACACCATAGAGGGCGACACTCTTACCATAACGAAAGCCGAGACCGCCGATAAGGCAAGAGATAATTACCAAACCGTGGACGGGGAACGAGTCAAAATGACGGATGACGAGTTTGCCGTCAAAATGCACATCGAGTCGCATATTGACGATGTTGCAGAAGTATCAACGCCCATAGGCAAAATGAGTGATAACAAAAACCATTCATTCGCAAAAGACGGTTTTACTTATCGCAGAGCGTATTTCAAGGATTTCGACGGGCAGTATTATGAGGTTACTTTGTCAATCGGCAACAACGGCACAGTTGCCACCGTTTACAATGTTGGCAAAATAAAAGAAGGTGTGCCTCCGTCAGCTAAAATAATAGCCGCAGTGGGGTCAAAGCCCCTTGGTGGCACACCTTCTGCCAATAGAATACCACAAAACGATAAAAATGTCAAGAGGCAATTTTCACTTTCTTCCGACTCTGACGGAAAACAGTTGTCGAAGGGGCAGCAGGAGTATTTCAAGGACTCCAAGATGCGTGACGATAACGGCGCACTCAAGGTGATGTATCACGGCTCGCAGGATGCAGGATTCCACGTATTTGACCCCGCGCACTCTGATGACGAGATAAGCCTTTTCTTTGTCGATAGAAACGACGTAGCTGCTTCTTACAGTGGCACTACGGAAACCTATGAGGCGCAGAGCATACGCACCGCCGAGGATATGAATAGGTTTATTGAGAGTATCGGTGCAGAGGGCTATGAGGTGGTCGAAAAGGATGGCAAGTTTACTCTCCTTTATGAGGGTGACAGAGTTGCCGACAGTAACACCGCAAAGGGCATTTACGAGGAGTTTTGTTGGTATGAGGGCGTAGGTGAGGGTGATGCCAATTACAAGGTATATCTCAACCTTACGAATCCGCTTGAGGTAGATGCGGAGGGGCGGAATTGGAATAATATCTCCCGTGAGTTTTCGCAGGAGGTGGCAGACAGATACCACTCCTTGACGGCAGAGGAAAAGGCGGCTCTGACAAATCGTGCAGAGTGGGGCGAGTACAGCATATTCAAGGACGAAATGCTTGATGCAAGGGCGGCGGCAGAGCAAGGCGTTTCAAGTGGATTTGGCGATGTGGATTTCACAAAAACACTTGCGAGAGCATACGCAAAGTTGGGCGGCGCAAATGCCAATCTGTACGATGCTTTCTCTATTGCATCCGAGGGATTCTCGGAAGAGTCTATAAGGGAATTTGCTGTAAAGCAGATGAACACAAGAGACTATGCGAAGAAAGCGAAAGAAGTCGGAGGCCAAGCGGTCTTAGGAAGA
>JAZRNC010000067.1:0-4988 GCA_045647965.1 Eubacteriales bacterium
CCGTACCTTGATTTTGTACGATTCCGTCCGCGACCATGTCACGCGCTCCCCGTTGTTGCGCTTCGGCAGCACAATGCAGTCTCCATAGGTCCCGATACCCGCAAAGTATGTCGCCGCTTCGTTTCTCGGTCGCCCCTCATGAAATGCGCCCTCTCTTGTGATGTAGGCAAGTCCCTCCTCGGCGTTCCGCGCATACTCAACATCACCCTCGAAATACTTCTCCAGCGCGTCAAGCAGCTCCTCCGTGCCGCCGTCAAACCCAAGCTGTACAATTTCCATGCGTCCCGTCGGACGGATCAGGATGCCGAACCGCTCGCGGTACTTGTCATACGGTACTTTGCGTCTGTTCATGGCGTTTCCTCCTTTTGCTTTTTCAAAGATTTTTGGTATTCGTCTTCGGTTACGACATCCTCGATTCTTGCATCGTATACCGTTCCGCCTGATTTCCCAAAGCCGAGCAGCGTGCACGAGTAAAACATATCGCCGAAGCTGTATAGCGTACCGTTGACATCTACACGCGCCGCGCGTTTCTGTGCGACACTGATGATGACCCCGCGCTCACCGCTGCGCCCACGGCACATCTGCCCGATGCTCATTGCATTTAACGCCTGTGGATATGTCACACCAACACCTCCAATGGATTCTCAATCCCGCAGTATTCGCACAACGCTTTGATCGTCGTCCATTTCAGATCGGCTTCACCGTCCAGCACCTTTGACAGCCATTCGGGATCACGCCCGATGGCTTTTGCCGCACGCCGGAGATCCCCTTTGTCGTAAATCCGATTCCAAAGCTCTTTTTGCACGGGAAACGGATTTTTCTTTGCGAAAGCACGCGCAAGGTTTTTCTGATACGCCATTTCTGCACCCCCTCTCATGTCGGCGATTTGCCGTTCCAAAGGAAGTTGCTGTTATCTTTGCACCCGCAGCATGCACACGTTCCGCGCTCCGGCGACTCACACTGCTCGCAATGCAGCTCACAGCTCTGCGGGAAGGTATCACGGAATACGCAGATTTCGCACACGTCGGTTTCCGGCAGAATCGCCGCGACCAATCGTTTGAGAAATTCGTTGTCTTTTTTCAGTTTACTTTTCCACATGGTTTTATTTCCTTTCGCACTTCTGCCCCACCGGGGTACGGTGACAGTTTCCGATCTGCGTCGGACTTGCCGTCGTACCCCCTGCGACCATTGGCGTATAGCCGCAGTAAGAAAGGAGGAGTCGACCGCACATCCTCATGTCAATGTGCGGCCGGGTGCGTCTTGATTTCACCGCACCCCGGCAAGGCAGAGTATTTTAATTTTTGAATAATTCCGCAAAGTCAGGATTCTGCTTTGCGATCTCGAAGAATACGCTTTCCGCCGCACGGGACAGACAGCGTTCCTCGCACTTTGTCAGACCGGTTGCGCCGACAGCGGATTCCGGAATGTCTCGGAAGATCGGACGATCATCGACAAACCCTCCGTCTTCCGTTCTCTTGGCTACAAAGCCGACCTGTACGCGTTTCATTCTTTTTCTTCCTCCACAACTTCGCCGCCGACCATTTTGGCAATTCGGCGAATTGATAAATCAGCAACTCTGTTTCCTGTTTTTTCGGCATCTCTTTCTGAAATGATTTTCATCACCGCTTCAATGTGTTTGACGATTTCGACAGCTTCATCGACCGTGTACAGTCCCATTTTGAGCAACAGCGGGATACCTGATCTTATCGCCAACAACTGATTTTTAATGATTTTGTCGGCATTCAGTGCTGCGTGAATCATCTCCTTATCCTTGCGCTCGACCATGTAGCAGTACAGCTTTCCGCGCTTTTGTTTTTTGATCGTCCTTGTAATTTCGCCAAATTCGCCCATATCACGATGCCTCCTTCTTTTCTTCATCCGGCTTTGCTTCTCTGCGCTGGCTTTCCAGCACAAATGCCATGCCCTCGAGCTGATTGACAAACGCCTCACGCGCGGTCTTTCCCAGCTGTGCATAAATCGCACACGCCTTTTCGGCAATTTTCTTTTCGTTGTTTTCCATATTTACCTCCTTGGGTACGGTGTCCCATTATCAAAAACCTCTTGGGTTTGTGTCCCCATTATATCACAGAAAATTGGGTTTGTCAACTACTTTTTTGAAAATAATTTCAAAATTTGGGTACTAATACCCATTGACAAAACTCGTTCGTTGTGATATAATATGTTTACACCAAAGGAGGCGATTTTTTGGGTATAGAAACCCGCATCAAAGAGATGCGAAAACATCTTAATTTGACGCAAACAGAATTTGGAGATTCTCTCGGTGTCAGCCGCGATGTTATCAATTCGTATGAACGCGGCAGGGTTACACCAACACAAACATTCGTTGAACTTCTTTGTATGAAGTACGATGTCAACCCCGAATGGCTGAAACATGGAACTGGTGATATGTTCCTCGAACGCGATTCTGATGATGAGATCAACGATTTTCTTTCATCGATCATGGACGACGATGACACAAGCATCCGCAAACGATTTATTCTTGCACTTTCAAAATTCGATGGTGATGATTGGAAAACAGTGGAGAAATTTATCGATTCGTTTATGCAAAAAGAAAAAGACGATCAGTGATCGTCTTTTTTCTTTGTTCAGTTGTCCTTAAACTTCCAACAATATCCGCCGGCATGCTTTTGGTTTCCGTTCGCCGCATCTCGAATACAACTTTTGCTTATCCCAATTTCCCTCACGGCATCATTGATGGATACGAATTCTTTTATCACATTCCCGTCATCATCCATTTGCAAAACTGCTTTTCCTTTTGGCTTCTTCGGAGCGGATAGGGCTGCTTCTTTTTTCGCTTTTCTTTCTGCTTCTATTTTTGCTTTTTCTTCGACTATTCGTTTTTCTTCCTCCTCTTTTTGTTTCTCGTTTTCTTCCCGCTCTCTGTCATGCTCTGCGGCACTGTTCAACAGTGCCGCAACATCGTCATCAGTCAAAGCCGTCATGAACCGTAAACTGTATTCTACATCCTTTGTTTCACATTCCCGATATGATGTAAATTGTTCCAAATCATAAAGGCAGTCTGAATATTCTTTGTAAATATATTTACACACCGCTTCCAAATCAAAAGGTGATTTGAAACAGAAGCGCAAGAAAGTTTCATCCCCTTCACTTTGTGAACATTTTTCTGTATGATGTCCATCAGATACATAGTTTGCTTTAACGATGATATAATTTCCCTTTTTCGATAATTTGAACCGCAGGAATCTTCTCAACAGATCATAATAACAATACACGGTGACATATCCGTTTCTGTTTTTCTGAAATCGTATATGTTTGGCGTTTCCGCCGTTTCTTGAAATGGTGTCCTGTATATATGCGCATACTTCCAGTTCATCATCGTTTGGCTTTGCGTTCTCAATGCACCGTCTTTCCGTTTCCAGCGATTCTTGCGCCGCATCTATCAAGTTCCATAAAATATGACCGCAACTCGCAGCATCGGAGCACGCTCGATGCGACACCTCATTTTCTATACCATAATATTTTTCAAGTGTTTGTAGTTTGTAATTTTCCAAACCTTTAATGTACTTTTTTGATAACGAAAGCGTGTCCAGATATTTAATTTTTGCATCATATCCAAGGCGATACAATGCGTGACCGAGGAAATGTATATCAAATTGTGCATTATGCGCACACATAATAATTTCCCCTCTTAATGCATCTCCTAAAAAATCAATCACCAACGGATATACTTCGCGTTCTGTTGGTGCATCAGCAAGCATTTCGTTTGTTATGTGGTTTACATCGGATGCTGCTTTCGGAATCGAAATCCCCGGATTCACAAGAGACGAAAAAGTTTTCTTTACTTCTCCGTTTTGGAATAAAACCGCACCGATTTCAACAATACGATCTGTCGCACGATTAAACCCTGTCGTCTCCACGTCAAACGCAATATAGTTATTACGAATATTGATTTCGTTTTGCGAATTAAGTTCAATAGGATCAGCTATTACAGTATTACGAATATTGATTTCGTTTTGCGAATTAAGTTCAATAGGTTCATCTATTCCAGTATTACGAATCAATATTGGTTTTGCATCTGGGTTTATGTGTTTTTCTATTGTAACGCTTTTCTTTACAATGTCTTCTTTTTTCTTTTTCTTCTTGAAAAGATTAAAAAAATCAAATAGTTTCATACGCACCCTCCGATAATGTAATATGCATTTATATTATACCCTCATTTTCTTTCGATTACAATACTTTTCTCGTTGTTACGCAAATTTTTGTTTTTTATAACAAAAAGAGAGGTCAACCCTCTCTTTTTTGTATGTCCTCAGCCGCGCAGAACAGCCATGACAAGTTTATAGATTTTTCTCAATTTTCGATCATCAATCGTGTCGATGATATTGTGTAACATCTCCCGCATCGGTACGTCCTCCTTTCCGTGGAACTGTACCGATTATATCACAATCGCAATCGTCGAGCCTCGTTTATCATGCGGGAAAATCGTAAATTTCCAAAAGTATCAATTTTCTTGCGGTGGTCAAAGCAGGAGCGGAGAGGAACATGTCCGCGGCTCATTGTTTTCGCCTCTTTTTCTTTGTTTTTATTCGCGAAACAGTTGCTTTTTGCTGTTTTGCGTGATATAATAATATCACTGTATTGACAAATTGTCAATATGTTTTGAAAATAAATTTTGTGGGTGAAAATTTATGAATGCAGTCATTTATGCGCGGTTTTCGTCGTACAATCAGACTGAGCGATCAATAGAAGGTCAGATCGAAGACTGCCTATCCTACGCAGAGCGGAACGGGTATCGCGTCGTCAAGTCCTACATCGACCGTGCAAGGAGTGGCACCGATGCGGAGAAGCGCACGGATTTTCAAAAGATGATCTCCGACAGCGCGTCAGGTCAGTTTGATACCGTCCTTGTCTGGAAGCTCGACCGATTCGCGCGGAACCGATACGACAGCGCAAACTATAAGCACAAATTGAAAAAGAACGGTGTCAAGCTGTTATCCGTCAATGAG